>JAYTOZ010000085.1:0-11136 GCA_043747515.1 Frankiales bacterium
CTGGAGGGCAAGCGCCAGCGCTCGGCGCTGAAGAAGGGGCGGCGGGCCGGCCCGCAGGAGTAGCTCCGGATCGGCGGCCAGCTGGGCGGGTCAGCCTCAAGCCTGGGGGGGCGTCTCGTCCTGCTGGGTGGGCTCGCGGTCATCCGACGGGGCGCGCTCGGCCGACGGCGCGCGCTCGGGGAACTGGCGGGGCATCCGGCGCAGCCGACCGTTCATGTTGCGGATGAGCAGCACCGTCGCGATACCGATCAGCAGCACGACCAGGAAGCCCAGCGGGCCCGCGGACGCGCCCGCCCCGGCGGCGAGGATCATGCGTTCACCCGGGTCCGGATGCCGGCGAACAGGTCGTCCTCGGGCAGCACACTGTCGACGTGGCTGCGGGCCAACTCGTAGTCCTCGGTCGGCCAGGCCTCCTGCTGCAGCCCGATCGGACAGGCGAACCACCGGCCGGTCGGGTCGACCTGCGTGGCATGCGCGATCAGCGCCCGATCCCGTGTCGCGAACCAATCAGCGCACGGCACGCTGGTGGTGACCCGCCCCTCGTCCTCGGGCTTGTCCACCCACGCGTCGAGCCACTCGGCGTACGGCGACTCGATGCCCTGAGCGGTCATGACCCCGTGCAGAGCGATCAGGCGCGGCTTGTGGAAGGTGTGGTTGTAGTAGAGCTTCAGCGGCTGCCACGGGTCGCCTGCACCCGGGAAGCGGTCCGGGTCACCGGCTACCTCGAACGCCGCCATCGACACCTCGTGGCAGCGGATGTGATCGGGGTGCGGGTAGCCGCCGTTCTCGTCGTAGGTGGTCACGACGTGCGGACGCTCGCGCCGGATGACCTCAACCAGGGCGCGGGTCTGCTCCGTGAGATCACCCAGGGCGAAGCAGCCCTCGGGCAGCGGCGGCGTCGGGTCGCCCTCGGGTAGCCCGGAGTCGACGAAGCCCAAAAAGACCTGCCGTACGCCGAGGATGTCGCGCGCCGCAGCCATCTCAATCGCGCGGATCGCGGTGATGTCGGCCAACACGTCGGGGGTGTCCATCGCCGGATTCAGCACCGACCCCCGCGAGCCGTCGGTCAGCGTGACGACGAGCACGTCGACGCCCTCACTGGCGTAGCGAGCCATCGTCGCAGCGCCCTTGCTGGACTCGTCGTCGGGGTGCG
The DNA here is from genome assembly GCA_043747515.1 of Frankiales bacterium. GTDB lineage: Bacteria > Actinomycetota > Actinomycetes > Mycobacteriales > SCTD01 > JAYSQK01. Next base: position 1,154 of record JAYTOZ010000085.1, read on the forward strand.
CGTGCACGCACATCAGCCTGAGCTGCTCGGACACCGGACTCCTCTGCTGGGCCTGCACGGACGGGCCGCCTGGGATCATCCTCCCGCACCCTCCAACACCGCGACCACCCGTAGGAGTCCCGTGACCGACCCCCGCCGGCCCCCAGGACGGTACGACGAGCGACGGGTGCTCCCGACCCACCGGTCGCTCCTGCTCGGCGGGGGCGCAGTCGGTCTGGTCGCGCTCGTCGCGGCGTACGTGCTGTTCGCCTGGTACACCGGCAGGACGGCGACAGCGGCGGTGCTGGGCTTTACGGTCGTCTCCGACACCCGCGTCGACGTGCGCTTCGAGGTGAGCAAGCCGGAGTCCGCGACGACGTACTGCGTGGTGCGGGCGCGGAGCAACGACGGCGCCCAGGTCGGGGCGGCCGCGGTGCGGATCGGTCCGGCGAGCACGGGGACTATCCGGCAGACCTACCAGCTCGTTACGACCGGCCGCGCAAACACCGGCGAGGTCGACGGCTGCTCGGACCATCCCTGACCGACGTAACATCGTTGTGATGCACGCCACCTCGGGAGGATCTTCGTGAGCACCGACGCCGGACAGACCACCTGGCTGACCCGGGAGGCTTTCGACCGGCTCAGCGCCGAGCTGGCGCGCGCGACGGGCGAGACCCGGGCCGACATCGTCGCCAAGATCGAGGCGGCCCGCGACGAGGGCGATCTGAAGGAGAACGGCGGCTACCACGCCGCCAAGGAGGAGCAGGGCAAGCTCGAGGCGCGGATCCGCCAACTCACCCAGCTCCTGCGTGACGCACAGGTCGGTGAGGCACCGACCTCGTCCGGCGTCGCCGGTCCGGGCATGGTCGTGCAGGTGAAGTACGCCGGCGACGACGAGGTCGAGCGCTTCCTGCTCGGCTCCCGCGAGGACAACACGCGCGACGACCTCGAGGTCTTCAGCGCCCGTTCCCCGCTGGGCAAGGCGCTCGACGGCGCCCGCGTCGGGGACTCGGTCGACTACCAGCTGCCCAACGGCAAGACGATGACCGTCGAACTACTGTCCGCGGAGCCGTATGTCTCCTGACCAGACGGCACCTGAGTGGACGCCCGACGCCTTCCCGGTCGAGGGCATTGACCACCTGCACCTCACCGTCGGCAACGCGCGCCAAGCCGCGCATTTCTACTCGACCGCCTTCGGTATGCGCGTGACGGCCTATCGCGGCCCGGAGACCGGCTGGGCCGAGAGTGCCGACTACGTCCTGGAATCCGGCGGCGCCCGCTTCGTGGTCTCCGGGGCCACCCGGGCCGGGACGGCGGCCGGGGCCGTCGTCACCGCGCACGGCGACGGGATCGACGACATCGCCTTGCGGGTGCCTGATGCGGCGGCCGCGTTCGAGACTGCCGTTGCCCGCGGGGCCCGGCCCCTGACCGAGCCGCAGCTGAGCGAGGACGACGCCGGCAAGGTGGTGCTCGCCACCATCGCGACGTACGGCGACACCCGGCACACCCTGGTGGAGCGCTCGGCGTACAGCGGCGTCTTCCTGCCGGGGTTCGTCGCCCGCGAACCGCTCGTCGCACCGCCGGACAAGCGGTTCTTCCAGGCAGTCGACCACGTCGTCGGCAACGTCGAGCTCGGTCGGATGGACCAGTGGGTCGGGTTCTACAACCGGGTGATGGGGTTCACCAACATGAAGGAGTTCGTCGGCGACGACATCGCCACGGAGTACTCCGCACTGATGAGCAAGGTCGTCGCCGACGGCAACCGCAAGGTGAAGTTCCCGCTCAACGAGCCGGCCGCTGGCAAGCGCAAGAGCCAGATCGATGAATACCTCGAGTTCTACGGTGGGCCCGGTGTCCAGCACGTCGCGCTAGCGACCGGCGACATCGTCGGCGCCGTCACCGAGATGCGCGCGCGGGGCGTCGAGTTCCTCTCGACCCCGTCGTCGTACTACGACGATCTCGGCAGCTGGGTCGGCGACACCCGGGTGCCGGTCGACATCCTGCGCGAGCTCGGGATCCTGGCCGACCGCGACGAGGACGGCTACCTGCTGCAGATCTTCACCAAGCCCGTGCAGGACCGGCCGACGGTGTTCTTTGAGCTGATCGAGCGGCACGGCTCGCTCGGCTTCGGCAAGGGCAACTTCAAGGCGCTGTTCGAAGCGATTGAACGCGAGCAGGAACGCCGCGGCAACCTGTAGCTCCTCGCCGCCGCACCCGTCGATGATCCGCCCAGTGTTGGGCACGCCCAGCAAGATCACAGCGGTGCCCAAGCTTTCGTGGACCACCCAGAAGGGGGGACCACCGATTGCTGCGGTCAGGACGGCGAGACGACGTACGCCGCGCCGGACAACTCGGCCAGCACGGCCGTGCTGTGCTCGCTGCCCCGGGTCTCCAGTTGCAGCTCCACCTCGACCTCGTCCAGGTGCAGGCCCCGCCCGGTGCGCTGGTGCTCCACGTCGAGCACGTTCGCCCCGCTGGTCGCGAGCACCGCGAGCAGCCGGGCGAGCTCGCCCGGCCGGTCGGGGATCCGGACCCGTAGCGACAGGAACCGGCCCGCCGCGATCAGCCCGTGCCGGACGACCTTGGTGAGCAGCAGCGGGTCGATGTTGCCGCCCGACAGCACAATGACGACCGGCGGCTCGAAGGCCAGGGGGTCGTCCATCACCGCGGCGAGCGCCGCGGCGCCGGCCGGTTCGACGACCAGCTTGGCGCGTTCGAGCGAGAGCAGTTGGGCGCGCGCCAGCGCATTCTCATCGACGGTGACGACCCGGTCGACGAGGTCGCGGACCAGTGCAAAGGTGAGCTCGCCGGGGCAGCTGACCGCGATGCCGTCTGCCAGGGTCGCCATCGTGACCAGCGGGACCGGCCGGCCGGCGGCGATCGAAGCGGGAAACGCCGCAGCACCGCTGGCCTGCGCGGCCACAACGGTGATGTCCGGCCGCAGCGCCTTGACCGCCACCGCGATGCCGGCAACCAGCCCGCCGCCGCCGGTGCAGACCACGACGGTGCGTACGTCGGGGCACTGCTCGACCAGCTCGAGCCCGACGGTTCCCTGGCCCGCGATCACATCAACGTGGTCGAACGGGTGGATGAGCACCGCGCCGGTCCGCTGCTCGAACTCCCTGGCCGCGAGCAGCGCGTCGTCCAGAGTCGCCCCGTGCAACCGGACCGTCGCGCCGTACGCCGTGGTGGCGGCGACCTTGGGCAGCGGCGCGGCCTCAGGCATGAAGACGGTGCTGGCGATGCCGAGCAGCGACGCGGCCAGCGCGACGCCCTGCGCGTGGTTGCCGGCGCTGGCCGCGACGACGCCGCGGGCCCGTTCGGCCGGGCTCAAGCGGGCGATGCGGACATAGGCACCACGGATCTTGAACGACCCGGTCCGCTGCAGATTTTCGCACTTGAGCCACACCGGACCGCCGACCCGGTCGCTCAGGGCCCGTGAACCCTCGAGCGGCGTGGTGCGCGCAACCCCGGCGAGCAGGGTGCGGGCCGCCTGCACGTCGGCGAAGGTCACTGCCTGGTCGGTCACACCGGCGAGTCTCGCGCACCGGCGTCCGAGCTGGACCTGCCACGCCAGTAGCGGTCACCCGCAAGCACCAGCGCAGCCGCGCCGTACAAGCCGGCATCCTGACCGAGCGCGGCCGGTTCGACCCGCAGCCCGTCGAGATAGCCCAGCCTGGCGTGCACGGCGAGGGCCTCCCGCAGCGGGGTCCACAGCACCGCACCCGCCTCGGCGAACCCGCCGCCGACCGCGACCACGCGTACGTCGAGCAGCGCAGCAGCCGAGGCGATGCCGATGCCCAACGCCCATCCGGCCCGCGAGAATGCCCGCTGCGCAACGGCATCGCCGCCGCGGGCAAGGGCTGCGAGCTCGCTGCCGTCGCGGGCGGCGCAGCCCCGCTCCGCGGCCCAGGCGACGACCGCGGGACCTCGCGCGACGGCCTCGAGGCAGCCGCGACCGCCGCAGCCGCAGGCGGGCCCAGCCGGCTCGACGACGAGATGGCCGACGTGACCAGCATTGCCGGTCGGCCCGTCGGCGAGCCGACCGTCGAGCACCAGGCCACCCCCCACGCCGGTCGAGACGACCATGCCAAGCAGATCGCCCGTGTCCCAGCCGCCACGCCAGTGCTCCCCCACCGCCACGCACACGGCGTCGTTGTGCAACCTCACGGGTACGCCGGGATAGCGGTCGGCCAGCCTGGCCGCCAGCGGGAAGCCCCGCCACGCAGGCATGTTGAGCGGGCTGACCTCCCCCTGGGGCCACCGAATCGGGCCACCGCAGCCGATCCCGGCACCCTCGACGGCGACCCCGGCGGTCACCTCGTCGAGCAGTGCGACCAGCGAAGCCCACGGGTCCGTGCCGGTCGGCCGCCGGGTCCGCCGCGACAACTCCCCCGACGCCGAGACCAGGGCAGCGGCCAACTTCGTGCCGCCGACGTCGATCGCCAGCACCGTCACCGCGCCCGCCTCATGGCCGACAGTGTGCGGGTCAGGGATGCGCGACGTAGCGTGGCCAGGGTGACGCGACCCGACCTGACCACCCTCGGCGACCTGCGCGCGAGCGGCCACCAGCAACAGAGCGTGAAGGCCGAGGTCAGGGCGAACCTGCTGGCCCGCCTCGCGTCGGGCGAGCCGACGTTCCCGGGCATCCTCGGCTTCGACGAGACGGTCCTGCCGCAGGTCGAGCGGGCCCTGCTCGCCGGCCACGACCTCGTCCTGCTGGGCGAGCGCGGCCAGGGCAAGACCCGGCTGATCCGCACCATGGTCGGGTTGCTCGACGAGTGGACGCCGGTCGTCGAGGGCTGTGAGATCAATGACCATCCCTACGCGCCGAGCTGCGTGCGCTGCCAGCGGCTCGTCGAGACCGACGGCGACGAGACCCCGGTCAGCTGGAAGCATCGCAGCGACCGCTACGGCGAGAAGCTGGCGACCCCCGACACCAGCGTCGGGGACCTGATCGGCGACGTCGACCCGATCAAGGTCGCCGAGGGCCGCACCCTGGGTGACCCCGAGACGGTGCACTACGGCCTGGTCCCCCGCACCAACCGCGGGATCTTCAGCGTCAACGAGCTGCCCGACCTGGCCGAGCGGATCCAGGTCGCCCTGCTCAACGTGCTCGAGGAACGCGACATCCAGGTCCGCGGCTACACCCTGCGGCTCCCGCTCGACCTGCTGCTGATCGCCAGCGCCAACCCCGAGGACTACACCAACCGGGGTCGCATCATCACGCCGCTGAAGGACCGCTTCGGCGCCGAGGTGCGCACCCATTACCCGATCGAGTTGTCCGACGAACTGGCTGTGATCCGGCAGGAGGCGCAGCTGGCCTGGGCCGGCACATCCGTCATCGTGCCCGACCATCTGCTGGAGATCGTCGCCCGCTACACCCGCCTGGTCCGCGAGTCGCCGCAAGTCGACCAGCGGTCCGGGGTGTCCGCCCGCTTCGCCGTCGCGAGCGCCGAGACAGTCGCCGCCTCCGCCGTGCGCCGGGCCGCGGTCACCGGTGAGGCCGCCGCGGTCGCCCGGGTGTGCGACCTCCCGGCGGTCGTCCCGGCGAGCCGCGGCAAGGTCGAGTTCGAGGCCGCCGAGGAGGGCCGTGAGCTCGAGGTCCTGGCCCATCTGCTGCGCAAGGCCACGGCGGACACGTTCCGTGCCCTGCTGGCCGGGGTCGACCTCTCCGGGCTGCAGAGCCGGTTCGACGAGGGCGGCACGCTGGAGACCGGCGACCTCGTTCCGGCCGCACAGGTCCTCGCCGACCTCGGCCCCGTGCCCGGCCTGTCGGCGCTGCTGACCCGCCTCGGCATCGAGAACGAGTCGCCCGGGCTCGCCGCCGCCGCGCTCGAGTTCGCACTCGAGGGACTGCACCTCAACCGGCGGCTGGCCAAGGACGAGATCGCCGGCCGTACGGTGTACGCCCGCTGATGGACGGCCTCGACGTGCTGGGACTGCGCCGCCGGGTGCTGCTGACCGGCCTGATCTCCTTCGCGTTGTTTCTCACCGTCGCCTACACGATGACCTCGCTGCAGATCGACGACGCATGGCTGCTCGCCGGCATCGCGCTCATCTACCTGCTCGTCACGCGGCCACTGCTCGCCCCCGTCCGGGAGGCGATGCAGCTGCGCCGGCGCCTTGCCTATCAGGCGTTTCTGGACACCCGGCCCGACCGGCCGCAGGACGACGCATGACCCGGTCCGGCTACCGCTACGGCGCCTGGTCCGGCGGCCGGGACCCCCTGGAACCGCCGTACGACGTGGCGAGTGCCCTCGACGAGATCGGCGAGCGAGTGTTGGCCGGCGAGTCGCCGCGCCAGGCCCTGCGCGATCTGCTGCGCAAGGGTGCCGACGGCATGCGGGGCCTCGACGACCTGCGCCGCAAGGTCGCGAAGGCGCAACGGGAGGCCCGCAACCGGGGCCAGCTCGACGGCACGCTGCAGGAGGTCAAGGCCCTGCTCGAGCAGGCCGTCGAGCTGGAGAAGTCGGCGCTGTTCCCGGACCCCTCCGATGCGGCCAGGATGGCCGAGCTGGAGCTCGAGACGCTGCCCCGCGACACCGCCCGCGCCGTCCAGGCCCTCAAGCCGTATGGGTGGCGGAGCCCGGAGGCGCGGGCGGTGTACGAGCAGATCGAGGACCTGCTGCGTCGCGAGGTCCTGGACAGCCAGTTCAAGGGGATGAAGCAGGCGCTCGAGGGTGCGACGCCGCAGGACATGGCCAAGGTCAAGGACATGCTCGCCGACCTCAACGCGATGCTCGAGGCCGACGCCAAGGGCCAGCACGCGCAGGAGCAGTTCGAGCAGTTCATGGCCAAGCACGGTGAGTTCTTCCCCTCGCAGCCAGCCAATCTGGAGGAACTCGTCGACGACCTGGCCCGGCGCGCCGCCGCGCAGCAAAAGCTGATGGATTCGTTGTCGCCGCAGCAGCGGCAGGAGCTCGGCGAGCTGATGGACGGCGCCATGGACATGGACATGGCCGCCGCGATGGCGCAGCTCGGCGACGCCCTGCGCAACGCCCGGCCGGATCTGCCCTGGGGGGGCAAGGAGCGGATGGGCGGCGAGCAGGGCATGGGGATGGGCGACGCCACCACGGCGCTGGAGGAGCTCGCCGACCTCGACGACCTCGAAGCCTCCCTCGGCCAGGATTACCCCGGCGCGTCGCTCGACGACCTCGACGAGGCCGCCGTCCAGCGCGCGCTCGGTCGTGGCGCGGTCGACGACATCGCAGCCCTGCGGCGGATCGAGCGCGAGCTTCACGAGCAGGGCTATCTCACCCGGGATGCGCACGGTCGCCTCGAGCTCAGCCCCCGGGCCGTACGCCGTCTCGGTGCCACCGCCCTGCGCAAAGTCTTCGCCGACCTGGCCAGCCGCGGTCGTGGCGGACACGACGTGAAAGACGCCGGTGCGGCCGGGGACATCACCGGCAGCTCGCGCGCCTGGGAGTTCGGCGACGAGCAGCCGCTGGACGTGGTGCGCACCGTGCGCAACGCCGTGCAGCGGGGCGGTTCGGGGCCGCTGCGGCTGCAGGTCGAGGACTTTGAGGTGGTCGAGACCGAGCGGCGCACCAGCGCAGCGGTTGCGCTGCTGGTCGACCTGTCGTTCTCGATGGAGCTGCGCGGCACCTGGGGGGCGGCCAAGCAGACGGCGCTGGCGCTGCACTCGCTCGTCACGACGAACTACCCGCAGGACGCGATCGAGGTGATCGGCTTCAGTGACTACGCGCAGGTGCTCAAGGTTGAGCAACTCGCCGGGCTCGAGGCCCAGCGGGTGCAGGGCACCAATCTGCAGCACGCGCTGATACTGGCCGGGCGGTTCCTCGGCAAGCACCCTGACGCCGAGCCGGTCGTGCTCGTCGTCACCGACGGCGAACCCACCGCGCACCTGACCCGCGACGGCTGGGCCGAGTTCTGCTGGCCACCGCTGCCAGAGACCCTCGAGCTGACGATGGCCGAGGTCGAGCGGGTCACCCGCCGTGGCGCCACGATCAACGTGTTCATGCTCGATGACGAGCCACGGCTGGTCGACTTCGTCGAGCACCTCGCTGCCAGGAACGGCGGGCGGGTCTTTGCGACCGACCCCTCTCGGCTGGGCGAGTACGTCGTCAGCGACTACCTGCGGGCCCGCCGCGGCCGTCGCGCCCACTGACCGCACCAACTCGCCCGGCCTTCGGTGGATCATGGGGGTGCTGAGTCGGCCGGTCGGGGCGTCATGCAGCACGACCACAACAGCAGGGAAGCAGGGCAGTACGGCACGCGGTTCCGGCGCAGCGAGCGTGGCGGCAGCCGCCGAGGCCACCGCTTCCCTGCTGTTGCGGTCGTCGCGACCGGTGACCGCCCGGCACGAGAGTCTCGTCACGACCCCAGCCCGAGAGTGAGATCCAGGCAAGCGTGGGCAACGCCGGTGCGGGAGACGGGCACGGCAGCTGCGGCCGGGGCGGGTCCAGGCCGGTAGCGTCGTCCCGTGCGCTACACCGGGTCCTACGCCGTCGTCCTCGCCCTGCACCTGCTGACCGTCGTGTTCGTGGTCGGGCCGCTCGCGGTGACCGCGGTGACCGCCTCGCGGCTGGTCCGGGCCGGCGACGTGTCGGCGCTGCGCGGCGCCGCCCGCACGACCCGGCTGTTCAGCATCGCCACGGTCGTCACCGTCGCGCTCGGCAGCGCCCTGCTCGGCCTGGGTTCGGTCGGCGACCAGTGGAAGCCCTCGCAAGGGTGGGTGTCCGCGTCGTACGCCCTGTGGCTGGTGGCTGTCGGGTTGACCGTCGGGCTGGTCCTGCGGGGGCTGCGCTCGGCCACCGAGGCGGCCGAGCGCGGCGAGCCCACCGAGGGTTTCGCCGGCCGGGTCGCCGTCGGCGGCGGGCTCGCGATGCTCTGCTGGCTGGCCATCGTCGTGCTGATGGTCACCAAGCCCGGGGCGTGATCGAGGTCCGCATTGTCGGGGCGGAGCAGACCCGCCCGCTGCGGCAACGGGTCCTTCGGCCGGACGGTCCCACCCTGCACGACGACCCCGCGGCGGTGCACTTCGCCGCCGTCGACGCCGGGGCGGTGGTGGCCACCGGTGTGCTGCTCGCGGACCCCCCACCCTTCGCGTACGCCGGGGCAGCGTGGCGGCTGCGCGGAATGGCCACCGAGCCGGGGCGGCGCGGCGAGGGCCTCGGGCGCGCCGTGCTGGCCGCGGTGATGCTGCATGTCGAGACCGCGGGCGGTGGCCTGCTGTGGTGCAACGCCCGCACCCCGGCGCAGCCGTTCTACGAACGGGCCGGCCTGCGCATCTGGGGGCAGGGGTGGGACGACCCGGCGATCGGGCCGCACATCGTGATGCAGGTCGAGCTCAGCGGGAGCTGAGTTCGGCAGCAAGCCCGGAACAGGGAGGACACATCAGGCCGTCGCCGCTTGCGGCCGCGCGCGTCCTCGCTTGTGCCTCGGCGACTGCTCCGGACAGCCGCCCGCGCCCGTAGCACTGAGCAGATAGCCGGCCTTCCTCGCTACTCGGCGCTGCCGCGGAAACAAGTTGTCCACAGCCCGGCTATCCTGCAATAGCCTTGGTGCGTGATGAGCAAACGGGAGCCTGCGCCGCAGCCGGACCCGCGCCTCGACCGCTACCGGATGGCGGCCGGTCGGCTGTACGACGGTGACGAGTTCGCGGCTCATCTGCTCACCCGCGTCTCCGTCTGGTGGGCTAGCGCAGGGCCTTGGTGGCGACGCCGTCAAGTCAACCCGCAGGAGCGCGTCGAGTGGCTGCTGGACTTCAAACCGGGCTTCGACCTCGCGCATCCAGATGGATGGAGCGACGGTATCGACGCAGCCGTCGACGAGTTGGACCACGACTACTTCCTGTTTCGCGGACGGCGGCTTCGCGTCGTCTGGCTTGAAGGGCAGGAGGCAGAAAAACAGTTCACTCTCAACGCATGGATAAACACGACTCATGCTTATCCGGTTCCCTCCGCTGCTCCCGGCGTCCAAGAGATTCCGGCATCGTCGATGCCTGCTGGCCGGAACGATGCCACCGGCAGGTCGCTCTC
>JAYTOZ010000086.1:0-13349 GCA_043747515.1 Frankiales bacterium
CCGCGCCGGCTCCCGAGGCTCCTGCACCCAGCTCGACCTAGCCCCGTCCCGACGACGTACGAGAAGGACACGGTCCATCCCATGCCCAAGCAGAAGACGCACAGTGGCGCCAAGAAGCGCATCAAGGTCACCGGCAGCGGCAAGCTGCTGCGCGAGCACGCCGGCAAGCGCCACATGCTGGAGCGCAAGTCGAGCAAGCTCACCCGTCGGCTGACCGGCACGACCGAGGTCGCGCCGTCGGATGTCAAGAAGATGAAGAAGCTCCTCGGCCTCTAGGCCTGAGCCCTCCACCCGTACACCTAGAGATCAAGGAAGTCTGAAATGGCACGCGTCAAGAGGGCGGTCAACGCCCAGAAGAAGCGTCGTGAGGTGCTCGAGAAGGCCAGCGGCTACCGCGGCCAGCGCAGCCGGCTCTACCGCAAGGCCAAGGAGCAATTGCTCCACAGCGGGACCTATGAGTACCGCGATCGCAAGAAGCGCAAGGGCGACTTCCGCCAGCTGTGGATCACCCGTATCAACGCGGCCGCCCGGCTCAACGGGATGACCTACAACCGGCTGGTTCAGGGCCTCAAGCTCGCGGGGGTCGAGGTGGACCGCAAGGTGCTCGCAGACCTCGCCGTGACCGACGCGCCGGCTTTCGCCGCGCTCGTCGAGCTCGCCCGGGCTGCGCTGCCGGCCGACGTCAACGCGGCCCCCGCTGCCTGAGCCCATCACGTCGATCCGCGCGCCGCGGGTCGCCGCCGTACGACGACTGACCCGGCGCTCGGCCCGTGTGGCCGAGCGCCGGTTTGTCGTCGAGGGGCCGCAGGCGGTCCGCGAAGCGCTCACCGCCGGCGGCTTGCTGGAGCTGTACGTCACCACGGGCCACGACGATCTGATCCAGCTGGCCCGTACGACGGGGACGACGGTGACCACGGTCAATCCGGCAGTGCTCGCTGCGATGGCCGAGACGGTCACCCCGCAGGGGGTGCTGGGCGTCGCGTCGTTGCTCGACGTGCCGCTGGAGCAGGCCCTGGCCGGCTCGCCGACGTTGGTAGCGGTCCTGGACCGGGTTGCCGATCCTGGCAACGCCGGCACCGTGATTCGCACCGCGGACGCCGCCGGGGCCGCCGCGGTCGTGCTCGCCGGCGACAGCGTCGACCCGCACAACGGCAAGTGCGTGCGAGCCACCGCCGGCAGCTTGTGGCACCTGCCGGTCGTGTCGGGTGCGCCTCTGGACACCGTGCTCGCGTTCGCCCGCGACCGCGGTCTGCAGGTGCTCGCCACGAGCGGCGGGGGAGCCGACGACCTCGACGACCTGCTCGACGAGGGGGTGCTCGGCGCCCCGACCTTGTGGCTGTTCGGCAGCGAGGCGCACGGGCTGCCGGCGGGAGCGTTGACCGCGGCGGACCGCCAGGTGAGGGTCCCGATGTACGGGCGGGCGGAATCGTTGAACCTCGCGTCGGCCGCGGCCGTATGCCTCTACGCGTCGGCCCGTGCCCGCCGGGATCTACAGTGACGCGGTCCAGACCCGGGGAGGACATGGTGCGAAGCGTCGACGCCGTGGACAAAGCCGCCTACGACGAGTTGCCCGACGCGGTCGTCGTCGCTGGCCCGACCGGTGTGGTGGAGCTGCTCAACCCGGCCGGTGCGCGGATGCTCTCGACGACCGTCGACGCCGTCATCGGTCGGGACCTGCGCGAGGTCCTTCCGCTGACCGACGAGCAGGGCCGGGACTGGTGGTCCTGCACCCGCCCCTTCGACGGCCTCGCCAGCCGCACCCGTCAGCCCGAACGTCGGCTGCAACTGGCCGGCGGCCGGCAGTTGCTCGTCACCGCGGCCTACGTCAGGGACGACGCCCGGCGGTTGCAGCGATTGGTCGTCGTGCTGCGCGACGACCGGGCCCGGGAGCGGACCGAGCGCAGTCGCGCCGACCTCGTCTCGACCGTCGCCCACGAGCTGCGTTCGCCGTTGACCAGCGTCAAGGGGTTCACCGCAACCCTGCTGGCCAAGTGGGAACGCTTCACCGACGAGCAGAAAAAGCACATGCTGACCACCGTCAACGCCGATGCCGACCGGGTCACCCGGTTGCTTACCGAGTTGCTGGACGTCAGCCGCATCGACGCGGGCCGGCTCGAGATGCGTCGCCAGGTGGTCGATCTGCCCTCAGCGGTTGGCCGGGCCGTGGCCGCCCGGGTCGCCGACGGCGAGCCCGAGTCGCGGTTCGTCGTGCAGATCGCCGCCGACCTGCCAGAGACCTGGGCCGATCCGGACAAGCTCGACCAGGTCGTTGGCAACCTCGTCGAGAACGCCCTGCGCCACGGCGAGGGAACCGTCACGCTGACCGTCGCCCGGTGGGGGGACGGCACCGAGGTACTGGTCGAGGACGAAGGCGACGGCATCGCCGAGGAGACCGCCACCCGGATCTTCACCCGCTTCTGGCGGGGCAGCAACCGGCGCGGGGGCACCGGACTCGGCCTCTACATCGTCAAGGGCCTCATCGAGGCGCACGGCGGCAGCGTCGAGGTCGGTCGTGCGCCGACCGGCGGCGCCCGCTTCCGATTCGTGCTGCCCGCCGGCAACGCGCCCTACCTGGAGTAGGGGGCCCGGCGGGCGCCTTCTGGAAGACTTCCCGCTGTCCCCACCGATCCCAGGAGCGCCCAACCGTGCCCGGCCCCGACTACGACCCTGTGCAGGTCTCGCTGCTCGACGCCAACCAACTCGAGCGGGCCCAGACCGTGGGGCTCGCCGCGTTCGCCGCCGCCGCTGATCTCGACGCCCTGGCTGCAGCCAGGACCAGCCAGCTCGGCGACAAGTCCGACGTCGCGCTTGCCAACCGGGAGATCGGCGCGCTCCCACCGCAGGCCAAGTCCGATGCGGGCAAGCGCGTCAACGTCGTACGCAAGACCCTCACCGCCGCGTACGACGCGCGACGGGTTGCCCTCGAGCTCGACCGTGACGAGCGGGTGCTGGTTACCGAGGTCGTCGACGTCACGGTGCTGCCGGGGTTCGTCCCGGTCGGGGCCCGGCATCCGCTGACAACGCTGCAGGAGCGGATCGCCGACGTCTTCGTCGCGATGGGCTGGGAGGTGGCCGAAGGGCCTGAGGTCGAGCACGAGTGGTTCAACTTCGATGCGCTGAACGTGCCGCCGGACCACCCGGCACGGGAGCTGCAGGACACCCTGTGGCTCGCCCCCCAGGGCTCCGGGGTGGTGTTGCGGACGCAGACCTCGCCGGTGCAGATCCGCTCGCTGCTCGCGAGGGGGCTGCCGTGCTACGTGGTCGCGCCGGGCCGGGTCTTTCGCAACGACGCGCTGGACGCGACCCACTCGCCGGTCTTCGGCCAGGTCGAGGGGCTCTGCGTGGACGAGGGCATCACGATGGCCCACCTGCGCGGCACGCTCGACGCCTACGCGGTGGCGATGTTCGGTGAGGGGCTGCATACCCGGCTCCGGCCCTCCTACTTTCCCTTCACCGAGCCGAGCGCGGAGCTCGATCTGCAGTGCTTCAACTGCCGCGGCGCAGGTGAGCTCTGCCGGGTCTGCGGCAGCGAAGGATGGATCGAGGTCGGTGGGTGCGGCATGGTCAACCCGGCGGTGCTCGTGGCCTGCGGGATCGACCCGGAGCGCTACAGCGGCTTCGCGTTCGGCATGGGCCTGGACCGCACCCTGATGTTCCGGCACGGCATCACCGACATCCGTGACCTGTACGAGGGCGATCAGCGGTTCACCCTCCCGTTCGGGCTGGAGGCCTGACATGCGCGTTCCCGTGTCCTGGCTGCGGACGCATGTCCCCGGTCTGACCGCCGATGCTGACGAGCTCGCCGTAGCCCTGCTGCGGGCCGGGCTCGAGGTCGAGCAGGTCCACCGGGTGGGCCACGACGTCCAGGGCGTTGTCGTCGGGGAGGTGCTCGACGTCCAGGAGCTGACCGGCTACAACAAGCCGATCCGTTTCTGTCACGTCGATGTCGGGGAGCGGGTCCACGAGGTGGTCTGCGGCGCGACCAATTTCGCCTCTGGTGACCGGGTGCCGTTCGCGCTGCCCGGCGCGCTGCTGCCGGGCGGGTTCCGGATCGCGACCCGGCAGACCTACGGCCACACCTCCGACGGCATGATCTGCAGCGAGGCCGAGCTGGGTCTGGCCGAGGTTTCGCCCGGGATCCTCGTCCTGCCGCCGGCCAGCGCGCTGGGCGCCGACGTGACGCTGTTGCTCGAGCTCCACGACGAGGTGCTCGACATCGCCGTGACCCCTGACCGCGGCTACACGCTGTCGATCCGCGGCGTTGCCCGGGAGGCCGCGATCGCCTTCGGCCTGACCCTGGTCGACCCGGGCGTGGTCGAGGTGCCGGCGCCCGGTGGTGGCCCGCAGGTGCGGCTCGAGGACGACGGCTGCGAGCGCTACGTCGCCCGCGTCGTCACCGGGCTCGATCCGGCCGCCACCTCGCCGACCTGGTTGCGGCGACGGCTGGTGCTGGCTGGCATGCGGCCGATCTCACTCGCCGTCGATGTCACCAACCACGTCATGCTCGAGCTCGGCCAGCCGCTGCACGCGTTCGACCAGAGCGCCCTGCGCGGCGCAATTGTCGTACGCCGGGCCAGGGTGGGGGAGCGGTTGACGACCCTCGACGGGGTCGACCGGGCCCTGGATCCGGGTGATCTGGTGATCGCCGACGACAGCGGACCGGTTGCTATCGCCGGGGTGATGGGCGGCGCCTCGACCGAGGTGACGGCGGCGACGACCGGTCTGCTGCTCGAGTCGGCCCGGTTCGACCCGGTGTCGGTGGCCCGGACAGCCCGCCGGCACCGGCTGCCGAGCGAGGCCAGTAAACGCTTCGAACGGGGGGTCGACGCAGCCCTCGCGCCGTCCGCGGCCGAGGCAGCGGTCCGCCTGCTGGTGGCAGTCGGTGGCGCGACCGCCGGGGCCGGCACCGACGTCGACGCCCGCCGCCCGGCCGTCGCGGTGCCCCTGCCCATCGACCGGCCTGGCCGGGTCGCCGGTCGCCACTACGCCCCCGACGTGGTCCGCCGCCGACTCGAGGACGTCGGCTGCACCGTCACCGGCGACGACCCGCTGCTGGTCACCCCACCCCCGTGGCGGCCGGATCTGACCGGCTGGGCCGACCTGGTCGAGGAGGTTGTCCGGCTCGAGGGCTACGACACCGTCCCCGTTGCCCTGCCGAGCGCTCCCGCCGGCCGCGGCCTCACCGACGGTCAGCGGCTGCGTCGTACGGCGTCCCGGGCGCTGGCCTCAGCCGGTCTGGTCGAGGTCGTCACCCCACCGTTCGTCGCCGAGCAGGTCATCGCCGCCCTCGGGCTGGACGGCCACGCCGCCCCCCGGTTGCTCAACCCGCTGTCGGAGCACGAGGCCCTGCTCCGGCCGTCGTTGCTGCCTGGGCTGCTGACGGCGCTGCTGCGCAACACCGGCCGTGGTCTGGCCGACGTGGCGCTGTTCGAGACCGGGGCGGTGTTCCGGGGATCGGGGACCCCGGTCGCCGAGCTGCCGAAGACCTCGCAGCGCCCGACCGAGCAGGAGATCGCCGGGCTCGACGCGGCGCTGCCCACGCAACCCCGGCTGGCCGGGGTGGTGTTGGCCGGCAGCCGAGCCGGCCGGCCGGCCGAGGTGGGCGACGCCACCGAGGCGCTGCTTGCGCTCGGCCGGGCGCTCGGGCTGACCCTCACCGTCGGCCGGGGTGCCGGCGACGGGCGCTACCACCCCGGCCGGTGCGCGGAGCTGACCCTCGAGGGCGCGGTCGTCGGCAGTGCCGGCGAGTTGCACCCCCGCGTCATCCAGGCTCTCGCCCTGCCCGGACGGACCTGCGCCGGCGAGGTCGACCTCGACGCGCTCGTCGCAGCTGCCCTGGCCCGCGGCCCGGTCCGCGCACCGGTCGTCTCGAGCTACCCGCCGGCGACGGTTGACATCGCGGTGGTCGTCGACGACGTCGTGCTCGCGGGCGAGGTCGAGCAGGCCCTGCGGGAGGGGGCCGGGCCGCTGCTGGAGAACGTGCGCTTGTTCGACGTCTACGCGGGTCCTCAGGTCGGGCCGGGCCGCCGATCGCTGGCCTTCGCCCTGCGGCTGCGGGCCACCGACCGGACCCTGACCGACGCCGAGGTCCGCACTGCTCGTGACGCCGCGATCGCCCTGGCTGGCCGCCGGACTGGCGCGGTGCTCCGCTCATAACCAGCGTTGCCCCGGCCATGGTCTGATCTGCATACTCATGCAGTCTGCTGTATCCTGGACCGATGGGGATGACCGCGGCGGTGGCCGGCGCAAGCGGCTACGCCGGCGGAGAGTTGCTCCGGCTGCTGCTCGCCCATCCCGCGTTCACCCTCGGCCCACTCTGCGCCGGCGCCAGCGCGGGCACCGCCGTCACCGACCTGCACCCGCACCTGCCGCAGCTCGCCGACCGGGTCTTCGAGCCGACCTCCGCGGCGGCGCTCGCCGAGGCAGACGTGGTGTTCCTGGCCCTGCCGCACGGCGAGTCCGGGCCGCTCGCGACCAAGCTGCCGGCCGACCTGCCGGTCATCGATCTCGGCGCCGACCATCGCCTGGTCGACCCCGCCGACTGGGCCCGCTGGTACGACGGGGCGCACGCGGGCTCCTGGACCTACGGGCTGCCCGAGCTGCCCGGCCAACGCGCAACGATCATCGCCAGCCGGCAGGTGGCCGCGAGCGGCTGCTACGCCGCGGCGATCACGCTCGCGCTCGCCCCGCTCGTGGCTGCCGGCGCCGTCGACCCCGACGACGTGGTCGTGGTGGCGAGCAGCGGCACGAGCGGGGCCGGCCGGATGGCGAAGGCGCACCTGCTCGGCACGCAGGTGATGGGCGACCTGTCGCCGTACAAGGTCGGCGCCCATCAGCATGTCCCGGAGGTCAAGCAGGCCAGCGGCGCAACGTCGCTGTCGTTCACGCCGGTGCTTGCGCCGATGCCACGCGGGATCCTTGCGACGGTGACGGCGAAGGCCCGCACCGCTGATCCGCGGCTCGTGCTCGAGGCCGCGTACGCCGACGAGCCGTTCGTGCATGTCCTGCCGGTCGGTCGCTGGCCGCACACCGCGGCGACCTACGGCTCCAACGCCTGCCACCTGCAGGCCACCGTCGACAGCGACTCCGGGCGGGTCATCGTGGTCAGCGCGCTCGACAACCTGGGCAAGGGCGCAGCAGGCCAGGCGGTGCAGTGCGCCAATCTCATGCTCGGTCTGCCAGAGGCTGCCGGGCTGGCCGCGAGTGGGGTCGCGCCGTGAGCGTCACCGGGCCCAAGGGCTTTCGGGCGGCCGCCGCGACAGCCGGATTCAAAGCCAGTGGGGCACCCGACGTCGCCCTCGTCGTCAACGACGGACCTTCGGCGGCCGCGGCCGCGGTGTTCACCAGCAACCGCTTCAAGGCCAACCCGGTGTTATGGAGCGAGCAGGCTGTCCGCGACGGGCGGGTCAGCGCCGTCGTGCTCAACGCCGGCGGGGCCAACTGCGGCACCGGTCGGGCCGGATTCCAGACCACCCACGCGACTGCGGAAGCCGTCGCCACGCAACTGTCACTGGCCGCCGGCGACGTCGTGGTGTGCTCGACCGGGCTGATCGGCCCGGTGCTGCCCCGCGAACGGCTGCTGGCCGGGATCGCCGCCGCCGTCCCCGCGTTGTCCGCGAGCGGTGGATCGGCTGCCGCTGAGGCCATCAGGACCACCGACAGCATCAGCAAGCAGGCTCAGATTGACGTCGCGGGCTGGTCGGTCGGTGGTATGGCGAAGGGCGCCGGGATGCTCGCGCCGGCCCTCGCGACGATGCTCGTCGTCCTCACGACCGACGCCGACGTCGACGCCGAGGCGTGCAACCGGGCCCTGCGGGCAGCCACCAGGACGACGTTCGACCGCCTCGACTCCGACGGCTGCCAGTCGACCAACGACACCGTGCTGCTGATGGCCTCCGGGGCGGCCGGCGTGACGCCGGAACCTGCTGCGTTCGACGAGGCGGTCCGACAGGTGTGCGCCGACCTGGCCCGCCAGTTGCTCGCCGACGCGGAGGGCTCGGCCCACGACATCGCCATTGAGGTGGTGGGTGCGGGCAACGAGGACGACGCCGTCGAGGTCGCCAGGTCGGTGGCCCGCAGCAACCTGTTCAAATGCGCCGTATTCGGCGAGGACCCCAACTGGGGACGGGTGCTCGCCTCGATCGGCACGACCTCGGCGCCATTCGACGTCTACGCGGTCGACGTGCGGTTCAACGGCGTGCAGGTCTGCCTGGCGGGGGAGGCCCATGCCGATCCGGCCAGCGTCGGCTTCGACGGCCGGGCCGTGCACATAGTGATCGATCTGCACGCCGGCGGGGCCACCGCGACCGTCGTCACCAACGACCTCACGACCGCCTACGTCCACGAGAACTCGGCGTACAGCACATGAGCGTCGCGAGGGGGCACGCCGCCCTGTCCAAGGCCGCTGCACTCGTCGAGGCGCTGCCCTGGCTCAAGACCTTCTCCGGCCGGACCGTCGTGGTGAAGTACGGCGGCAACGCGATGACCAGCCCCGAGCTGCAGCAGGCCTTCGCCGAGGACGTCGTGTTCCTGCGCTACGCCGGCGTGCGGGTTGTCGTGGTGCACGGTGGCGGCCCGCAGATCACCGCGCACCTGGACCGGCTCGGCGTCGCCAGCGAGTTCCGTGGTGGGTTCCGGGTGACCACCGCCGAGACCATGCAGGTTGTCCGGATGGTGCTCGTTGGCAGCGTCAACAGCGACGTTGTCGGCGCCATCAACGCGCACGGCCCCTTCGCGGTGGGCCTGTCGGGTGAGGATGCGCACCTGTTCACCGCCGAGCGGCGCGACGTCTTCGTCGATGGCGAGCCGGTCGACATCGGCTTCGTCGGTGACGTTGTCGACGTCCAGCCGGCCATTCTCGACGCCCTGCTCGATGAGGGCAAGGTGCCGGTCGTCGCGACCGTGGGTCGCGGGGAGGACGGCGAGATCTACAACGTCAACGCTGACACGGCCGCAGCCGCCCTCGCCGTCGCGCTCGGCGCGGAGAAGCTGGTGGTCCTGACCGACGTCGAGGGCCTCTACGCCGACTGGCCGGCCAGCGACGAGGTCATCAGCAGCCTCACCGCCGGTGCGCTCACGGCCCTGCTGCCGGGCCTGACGAGCGGCATGGTCCCCAAGATGGAGGCTTGCCTGCGGGCGGTCGAGGGAGGCGTCGCACGCGCCCACGTGCTCGACGGTCGGGTCGCGCATTCGCTGCTGCTCGAACTGTTCACCGACGAGGGGATCGGGACGATGGTGGTGCCCGGATGACCACGCAGACCCGGACGCAGCAGTGGCAGGCCCGCTGGGACGCCGCCCTGATGGACAACTACGGGACCCCGTCCGTCGTGCTCGCCCGCGGGCAGGGCGCCACCGTCTGGGACGTCGACGGCAAGCACTACGTGGATCTTGTCGGTGGCATCGCGGTCAACGTCCTCGGCCATGCGCACCCGGCGGTCGTCGAGGCGGTGGCTCGGCAGGTCGCGACGCTCGGCCACACCAGCAACCTGTCCGCGCACCAACCGGGGATCGAGCTGGCTG
This sequence comes from Frankiales bacterium, assembly GCA_043747515.1. Taxonomy (GTDB): domain Bacteria; phylum Actinomycetota; class Actinomycetes; order Mycobacteriales; family SCTD01; genus JAYSQK01. The sequence goes on from JAYTOZ010000086.1 coordinate 9,520, forward strand.
AGCGGCTGCAGACCCTCGTTGGCGGGTCCGGCAGCCGGGTGCTGTTCACCAACTCCGGCGCCGAGGCCAACGAGGCGGCGCTGAAGCTGGCCCGCCGCCTGCGTCCCGGCGGTGGCTGGGTCGCTTGCGAGGGCGCTTTCCACGGCCGCACGATGGGCGCGCTGGCGATCACCGGTCAGCCGGCCAAACGCACCCCGTTCGAACCGTTGCCCGGTCCGGTCACCTTCGTCCCGTACGGCGATGCCGAGGCGCTGCGCCGGGTGGTGGACACGGGTACGGCCTCGGTCATCCTCGAACCGGTGCTCGGTGAGGCAGGAGTCGTTGCACCGCCGCCGGGCTATCTCGAGGCGGCCCGGGAGATCACGACAGCCGCCGGCGCGCTGCTGCACCTCGACGAGATCCAGGGCGGCATCGGCCGGGTCGGCCACTGGCTCACCAGCCGGGTGCTCGCCCCCGGGGTCGAGGCCGACGTCCTGACCCTCGCCAAGGGCCTCGGCGGTGGCCTGCCGCTCGGCGCCGTGGTGGCAAACGGCGCCGCCGCGCAGGCCCTGCACAAGGGCGATCACGGCACGACCTTCGGCGGCAACCCGGTGTCCTGCGCGGCGGCGCTCGCCGTCCTCGACACGATCGAGCGGGACGGCCTGCTGGCGAACGCGACCACGCTGGGGGAACGGCTGCGGACCGGGATCACGGCGCTGCAGGACCCGTTGGTCGACCACGTTCGCGGCCTCGGCCTGTGGTTGGGGGTCGTGCTCACCGAGCCGCTCGCCGCCGAGGTCGAGAAGGCCGCGCGGGCAGCCGGTTTTCTGGTCAACGCGGCGGCGCCCGCGGTGATCCGGCTCGCCCCGCCGCTGGTGCTCAGCGGGGCGCAGGTCGACGCGTTCGTCGACGCGCTTCCGGGCGTGCTCGACGCAGCTAGGGTCTCGGCCATGCCTGCTGGAGCACGGTCGTGACCGCCACCCGGATTTTGGTCGTCGAGGACGACCCGAGCGTGCGCGGCCTGCTCCATACCCTGCTGACGGCCGAGGGCTACGACGTGACCACGGCATCGGACGGCCTGGCCGGCCTGGGCCAAGCGAGCGCCACCCAGCCTGCGCTGGTGCTGCTCGATCTGATGATGCCCGATCTCGGTGGGGTGCGGGTCCTCGAGGAGTTCCGGGAGGACCCTGCCCTCGCCGGCATCCCGGTCGTCATCCTGACCGGCCGGGTCGACGCCGTGCCCGCCATGCGCGACCTGCTCGGTCAGGACTCGGTGTTCGTCAAGCCGTTCGCGGTCGCCGAGCTCCTCACCAGGGTCGGCGAGATCACCGGCGGCCCCGAGGGTGTGGCCCCGTGACACGCCACTTCCTCGCCGACGACGACCTTACCCCGGCTGAGCAGGCCGAAGTGCTCACGCTGGCCGCCGAGCTCAAGGGCGACCGCTTCGGGCGCCACCCGCTGGCCGGGCAGGCGATCGCGGTGGTGTTCGAAAAGCCGAGCACCCGCACCCGGTTGTCCTTCCAGATCGGCATCGCCGAGCTCGGCGCGCACCCCGTCATCCTCGACGCCCAGACCACCCAGCTCGGCCGCGACGAGACGATCGAGGACACCGCCAGGGTGCTCTCCCGCTACGTCTCGGCGATCGTCATCCGCACCTTCGGCGACGACCGCATCCAGGCCCTTGCCGAGGCCAGCAGCGTGCCGGTCGTCAATGCCCTCACCGACGGCTGGCATCCCTGCCAGGTGCTCGCCGACCTGCAGACGATCCGCGAGCGGCAGGGACCCACCCAGGGGCTGGTCCTTTGCTACCTCGGTGACGGCGCGAACAACATGGCAAATTCCCTGCTGGTCGGCGGCGCGATGGCCGGCATGGAGGTCCGCATCGGCGCCCCCGCCGGCTATCAACCCGATCCGCAGGTGGTCGCCCGCGCTTCGTCGTACGGCACCAGGGTCGTCGTCACCGCCGACCCGCACGAGGCGGCCAGCGGCGCCGACGTGCTGACGACCGATGTCTGGGTGTCGATGGGGATGAGCGGCGCCGAGCAGCGGATCGCCGACCTCACGCCCTACGCCCTCGACGACCGCGCGGTCGCCGCGGCCAAGGACAGCGTGACGGTGCTGCACTGCCTGCCCGCGCACCGCGGCGAGGAGATTGCCGCCTCGGTCATCGACGGCCCGCGTTCAGCGGTCTGGGACGAGGCCGAGAACCGCCTGCACGCGCAGAAGGCCCTGCTGACATGGCTGCTGGCGCAGGCCTAGCCGTGGCGGGGCCGTCGGCGCAGGTCCCGCTGACCAAGGCCGCCCGGCACGCGCGGATCGTTGAGTTGCTCGAGACCGTTCCCGTCGCCAGCCAGGCCGAGCTCGGGCGGCTGCTCGCCGGCGCCGGCGTAGCGGTCACCCAGGCCACCGTCTCGCGTGACCTCGAAGAGCTTGGCGCCGTCAAGGTCCGCACCTCCCAGGGGATGGCGTACGCCGTATCGCCCGAGGGCCGGCCGCGTCCCGGCACCCCTGAGGCCGTCGACGCCCGTCTCGGCCGGCTGCTGGAAGAGCTGCTCGTCAGCGCCGAGGCCACCGGCGGTCTGGTCGTCCTGCGCACGCCCCCCGGCGGCGCCCACCTGCTCGGCTCGGCGCTCGATCGCGCCGGCCTGCCCGAGGTCGTCGGCACCGTCGCCGGCGACGACACCGTCCTGCTCGTCATCCGGACCGCACCCAGTGCCGGTTCCGACGCCCTCGCCACCCGGCTCCTCCGGCTGACCGAGGGCCGACCCCTGGAAGGAACGCCGTGAAAGACCGGATCGTCCTCGCCTACTCAGGAGGGCTCGACACCTCCGTGGCCATCGGCTGGATCGCTGCCGAGACCGGGGCCGAGGTCGTTGCTGTCGCGGCTGACGTCGGCCAGGGCGGGGAGGACCTCGACGTCATCCGCCAGCGGGCCCTGGACTGCGGTGCTGTCGAGGCGGTCGTCGCCGATGTCCGCGACGAATACGCCGAGGAGTATTGCCTGCCCGCCCTGCAGAGCAATGCGCTCTACATGGGCCGCTACCCGCTCGTCTCGGCGCTGTCGCGGCCGCTGATCGTCAAGCACATGGTCGCCGCCGCCCGCGAGCACGGCGCGACGACGATCGCGCACGGCTGCACCGGCAAGGGCAACGACCAGGTCCGCTTCGAGCTGACGTACGCCGCGTTCGCGCCCGACCTCGCGGTCATCGCGCCGTGGCGCGACGAGCGCTGGGAGTTCAAGGGCCGCGAAGATCTCATCGAGTTCGCGCGTGCCAACCAGATCCCCGTCGCCAAGGACAAGGAAGGCGAGAGCCCGTTCTCGGTCGACGCCAATCTTTTGCACTCCTCGTCTGAAGGCAAAGTGTTGGAAGACCCAGCCAAGAAGGCGCCCGAACTGGTCTATCAACGCACCATCTCACCGATGGCCGCGCCCGACAAGGTGACCACCATCACGATTGGTTTTGCCAAGGGCGATGCGGTGTCAATCGACGGCAAGGCGCTGTCACCCGCAACGCTGTTGAAGGCGCTCAACGATCTCGGCCGCGACAACGGCATCGGCCGCTTGGACCTCGTTGAGAACCGCTTCGTCGGCATGAAGTCGCGCGGCGTCTATGAGACCCCCGGCGGGACCATCCTGATCGCGGCGCACCGCGGCATCGAAAGCATCACCCTGGACGGCGGCTCCATGCACCTGAAGGACCAGCTGATGCCGAAATACGCCGAGCTGATATACAACGGCTTCTGGTTCTCGCCCGAGCGCGAGATGCTTCAGGCCGCCATCGACAAGAGCCAGGAAAACGTCTCCGGCACGGTCAAGGTCAAGCTGTACAAGGGCAATGTCTCGGTCATCG
>JAYTOZ010000087.1:0-7502 GCA_043747515.1 Frankiales bacterium
AGATTGATCCTCGCCCACTCAGGGTCGGGTCCGGGGAAGTCGTCGCGGGTGTGCCCACCGCGGCTCTCCTGCCGCTCGAGCGCCGCGCGGGCAATGCACTCCGACACCCGCAGCATGTGCGGCAGGTCGAGCGCGAGATGCCAGCCGGGGTTGTACTGCCGATGGCCTTCGACGGTCAACGCGCCAGCCCGAGCCTTCAACTCGCCGATCCGGACGAGGGCCAGCGACACCTCGTCGGCGGTTCGGATGATGCCGACCAGATCGTTCATGACCTCCTGCAGGTCGTGCTGGATCGAGTACGGGTTCTCCCCGCCGTCACGTGCGAACGGTGCGAGCGCGTCGGCCGCCGCCGCCGAGATCTGCTCCTCCCGCAACGCGGCCGCGGGGTGCGCGGCGGCGTGCTCAGCGGCCGCGAGGCCGGCTCGCCGACCGAAGACCAGCAGATCCGACAGCGAGTTGCCGCCCAGCCGGTTGGAGCCGTGCATCCCACCGGCGACCTCGCCGGCGGCGAACAGCCCCGGGACCACGGCCGCGGCCGTCTCCGGCAGCACCTCGATGCCGCCCATCACGTAGTGGCAGGTCGGTCCGACCTCCATCGCCTCGGCGGTGATGTCGACCTCGGCGAGTTCCTTGAACTGGTGGTACATCGACGGCAGTCGCTTGCGGATGTAGTCCGGGGAACGACGCGAGGCGATGTCGAGCAGGACCCCGCCGTGCGGTGACCCACGACCGGCCTTGACCTCGCTGTTGATGGCGCGCGCGACCTCGTCCCGCGGCAGCAGCTCCGGTGGCCGGCGGTTGTTGCGCTTGTCGGTGTACCAGCGGTCCGCCTCCTCCTGCGTCTGCGCGGTCTCCTTGCGGAAATAGTCCGGGATGTAGTCGAACATGAAGCGGTTGCCCGCGGAGTTTTTCAGCACGCCGCCGTCCCCGCGCACCGACTCGGTGACCAGGATGCCGCGGACCGACGGCGGCCAGACCATGCCGGTCGGGTGGAACTGGACAAACTCCATGTTCATCAGCGTCGCGCCGGCCGACAGCGCAAGGGAGTGCCCGTCGCCGGTGTACTCCCAGGAGTTCGACGTCACCTTGTACGACTTGCCGATGCCACCGGTGGCCAGGACGACCGACGGCGACTGCCAGGAGATGAACCGGCCGGACTCGCGCCAGTAGCCGAAGGCGCCGCAGATCCGACCGTCCTGGCCGGTCAGCAGCTCGGTGACGGTGCATTCCATGTAGACGTCGATGCCGAGTGCGACGGCGCGCTGCTGCAGGGTGCGAAGGAGCTCAAGGCCGGTGCGGTCGCCGACGTGGGCGAGCCGGGCGTAGCGGTGGCCGCCGAAATCGCGCTGCGAGATCAGCCCTTCGGGCGTGCGGTCGAACAACGCCCCCCAGTCCTCCAGCTCGCGCACCCGGTCCGGCGCCTCCTGCGCGTGCAGCTGCGCCATCCGCCAGTGGTTGAGCATCTTGCCGCCGCGCATCGTGTCCCGGAAATGCACCTGCCAGTTGTCCTCCGGATAGACATTGCCCATCGCCGCGGCGATCCCGCCCTCGGCCATCACGGTGTGCGCCTTGCCCAGCAGGGACTTGCACACCACAGCGGTGCGGGCGCCCCGCTCGGTCGACTCGATGGCCGCCCGCAGGCCCGCGCCGCCGGCGCCGACGACGACGACGTCGTAGTTGTGCCGCTCCAGGTCGGTCATCAGAACAACCTCGGATCGGCGAAGGCGCCGGTTGCGACGAGCCGCACGTAGAAGTCGGTCAGGGCGACGCCGATGAGGCTGACCCAGGCGAGCTCCATGTGCCGCTCGTTGAGCCGCGACACGACCATCCACATCCGGTACCGCACGGGATGTTTGGAGAAATGCCGCAGCCGGCCGCCGACGATGTGCCGACAGGAATGACAGGACAAGGTGTAGAGCCACAGCAGGACCGCGTTGGCGAGCAACACCAGGGTGCCCAGCCCCAGATGGAAGAAGTGGTCACTGCTGTCCCGGAAGGCCAGCACGGCGTCGTACGTCAGGATGGTGTTGAAGACCAGACCCAGGTAGAAGAAATACCGGTGGATGTTCTGGAAGATCAGCGGGAACCGGGTTTCGCCGGTGTAGCTCTGGTGCGGCTCGGACACCGCGCAGGCCGGTGGGGACCGCCAGAACGACCGGTAGTAGGCCTTTCGGTAGTAGTAGCAGGTGAGCCGGAAACCAAGCGGTGCGATCAAGATGTAGAGGGCCGGGCTGATCGCTGATGGGCCGGTGAACAACTCCGGGAAGGTGTTGCCCTCACATCCTTTGGTGATGCACGGCGAGTAGAACGGCGAGATGTACGGCGCGGCGAAGTAGTGCGCCTGCTCGAATGCGCGGACCGTCGAGTAGATGATGAACGCCACCAGGACAGCGACGGTGATCAGCGGCTGTAACCACCACCGGTCGGTGCGCAGGGTGCGTTCGGCGAGCGCGGCGCGGCCCGACACGCTGGCGCTGGTGGTGGTCATCGATCAGGGCCGGCTCGAACCGACACCCTCGTCTTCGGCGCCCAGCCACAACCCGGGCGAGTAGGGCGTCTCGTCGATGACCTCCAGCTGCGGCGCGGACAGCGTCCGCTCCGAACCGCACAGCAGATCGACGTCTTCCCGCACGCGGGCCAGGTCCAGCCGCAGCCGCCGGGCGTCGACGGTGTCGCCGTAGCGCGCAAACAACCGAGCGGCGGCCCGCTCGAGGGCCAGGACAGCGCCACGGGCGGTTGCGACATCGGGGTCCACGACCATGTGAGCCACCTTCCGGGCATCGGTCCCGCGGTGCGCGAGAGGAGCCAGGCGCAGTCTTGCCGCAAGTCGCCCCGGTGGGAAGTGCTCTCCGTCCGCCGATCGGCGAACCGGGCCGCGGTCAGCCGGTGACGGGCAGGCACCCGGCGCCGAGCAGGGCCTTGAGGTCGGCGAACAGCGCCGGGTGGGCGGTGACCCGCAGCCGATCGTCGAGTCGGACCACGGTGATCTTGCCGGCGTTGACCAGTTGCAGGTGCACCTCGGTCGTGCCTGGGTGCGCGGCGAGGACCTCCTTGAAGCGCTCGACCACCGGCGGGGTGCACCGTTGGGTCGGCAGTGAGACGACGACCGGACCGCGAGGGCCGATCGACAGGTCGGGCACGATCACCTCGTTGGCGATGATCTTCGGGGTGTCGTCGCGCTTGTCGACCCGACCGCGGACCAGCACCACGGCGTCCTCGACCAGGTGCACGGCCGCACCCTGGTAGCTGGCTGGGAAGAACATCACCTCGACGGCGCCTTCGAGGTCCTCCAGCATCACCATCGCCCAGGCGTTGCCCTGCTTGGTCACCTTGCGGGTGACGGCGGACAGGATCCCGCCGACGGTGACGTTCTGGCCGTCACTCAGTTCGCTGATCCCCGACACGGGGCAGTCGACCGCGGCGGCGATGACGTGCTCGACCCCGAACAGCGGATGGTCTGAGACGTAGAGGCCGAGCATCTCGCGCTCATAGGTGAGCAGCACCGCCTTCTCCCACTCCCCGACCGGGATCCGAATGTCGAACACGTCGTCACCGAGGGTGGTGGGTCCGCCGTCAACCACACTGAACAGGTCGAACTGCCCGATCGCCTCGGCCTTCTTGGTGTCCAGGCAGTTGTCGATCGCCTCGACGTGCACGTGCAGCAGGCCCTTGCGGGTGTGTCCGAGGGAGTCGAAGGCACCAGCCTTGATCAGCGACTCGACCGTCTTTTTGTTGCAGGCGACAGCCTCGACCTTCTTGAGGTAGTCGGCGAAGTCGGCGAACCGACCCTTGGTTGTGCGGCTGGCCACGATGCTCGCCACGAGGTTGGTGCCGACGTTGCGGATCGCCGACAGCCCGAACCGGATGTCGGTGCCGCGGGGGGTGAAATTGCTGTCGGAGTCGTTGACGTCGGGGGGCAGCACCTTGATGCCCATTCGCCGGCACTCGGCGAGGTAGAGCGCACTCTTGTCCTTGTCGTCGCCGACCGAGGTGAGCAGTGCGGCCATGTACTCGGCCGGAAAATTGGCCTTGAGGTACGCCGTCCAGTACGACACCAGCCCGTAGCCGGCAGTGTGCGCCCGGTTGAAGGCGTAGTCGGAGAAGGGGACGAGCACGTCCCACAGCGCCTTGATCGACGCGTTGGAGTAGCCGTTGGCCTTCATGCCGTCGGAGAACGGGATGTACTCCTTGTCCAGGATCTCCTTCTTCTTCTTGCCCATCGCGCGCCGCAGCAGGTCGGCGTTGCCGAGCGTGTAGCCGGCGAGCTGCTGCGCGATCGCCATGACCTGCTCCTGATAGACGATCAGGCCGTAGGTGTCACCGAGCACCTCGGCGAGCGCCTGCTCGAGATCGGGGTGCAGCGGCACCACCGGCTTACGGCCGTTCTTGCGGTCGGCATAGTCATTGTGGGCGTTGGCCCCCATCGGCCCGGGCCGGTAGAGCGCACCGACGGCGGAGATGTGCTCGAAGGTGGTCGGCACCATCGAGCGCAGCAGCGCGCGCATCCCGCTGCCCTCCATTTGGAAGACACCGAGCGTGTCGCCACGGGCCAGCAGCTCATAGGTGGGCCGGTCGTCCAGGGCCAGGGTCTCGAGCACCACGACCTGGCCGTTGCGGTTGGCCTCGATGTGCTTGAGACAGTCGTCGAGCACGGTCAGGTTGCGCAGCCCCAGGAAGTCCATCTTGAGCAGGCCGAGCGTCTCGCACGCGCCCATGTCGAACTGGGTGATGATGGCGCCGTCGGCCTCCCGGCGGTGGATCGGGATGACGTCGAGCAGCGGCTCGCGGCACAGGATGACGCCGGCGGCGTGCACGCCCCACTGCCGTTTGAGGCCTTCCAGCCCTCGGGCGGTGTCGACCACCGCCTTGGTGTCGGCGTCGCTCTCGTACAGGGCCCGGAACTCGCCGGCCTCGCCGTACCGCCTGTGGCTGGGGTCGAAGATCCCCGACAGCGGGACGTCCTTGCCCATGACGGGCGCGGGCATCGCCTTGGTGATCTTGTCGCCGACGGCGAAGGGGTAGCCGAGCACCCGGGCGGAGTCCTTGACGGCCTGCTTGGCCTTGATCGTCCCGTAGGTGATGATCTGTGAGACGCGCTCCTCGCCGTATTTCTCGGTGGCGTAGCGGATCATGTCGCCGCGCCGGCGCTCGTCGAAGTCGAGGTCGATGTCGGGCATCGAGATGCGCTCGGGGTTCAGGAACCGCTCGAACAGCAGCTTGTGCTCGATCGGGTCGAGCTCGGTGATCGACAGGGCGTAGGCCACCAGCGAACCGGCAGCCGAGCCGCGACCGGGGCCGACTCGGATGCCGCTTGCCTTGGCGTGCCGGCACAGGTCGGCGGTCACCAGGAAGTAGCCAGGGAAGCCCATGTTGCAGATGACGTCGACCTCGTAGTCGGCCTGCGCCCGGTGGGTCTCGGGGACCCCGCCGGGGAAGCGCCGGATGAGCCCGGCGTGGACCTGCTCGCGCAGCCAGGTCTGCTCGGTGTAGCCGGCCGGCACGTCGACGCGGGGCATCAGGTCAGCGCCCTCGTTGAAGGTGACCTCGCACCGCTCGGCGATCCGCAGCGTGTTGTCGCAGGCCTCTGGGAACTCCGACCACAGGGTGCGCATCTCCTGCGCCGTCTTGAGATAGAAGTCGCTGGCGTCGAACCTGAACCGGTTGGGGTCGGCCATCGTCTTGCCGGACTGCACGCACAGCAGCACCTCGTGGGCGCGGGCGTCCTCGGCGTGGGTGTAGTGCAGGTCGTTGGTCGCGATGAACGGGATCGCCATCTCCTTGGCGAGCCGGATCAGGTCCTTCTGCGCGCGGCGTTCGATCTCGATGCCGTGGTCCATCAGCTCGCAGAAGAAGTTCTCCGCGCCGAAGATGTCGCGGTACTCCCCCGCGCTGCGCTTGGCCGCCTCGTAGTTGCCCATCCGCAGGTAGGTCTGGATCTCCCCTGACGGGCAGCCGGTTGTGCCGATCATGTCGACGGCGTGCTCGGCGAGGAGCTCTTTGTCCATCCGCGGCTTGTAGTAGTAGCCCTCCAGGCTGGCCAGTGAGGACAGCCGGAACAGCGCGTGCATCCCACGGGTGCTCGTCGAGAGCATCGTCATGTGGGTGTAGGCGCCGCCGCCGGAGACGTCGTCCTCGCCGCCGGCGCCCCACTTCACCCGGGTCTTGTCGAACCGGCTGCCCGGCGCGAGGTAGGCCTCGGTGCCGATGATCGGCTTGATGCCATGGGCCTTGGCCTTGTTCCAGAAGTCGTAGGCCCCGAAGACGTTGCCGTGGTCGGTCATCGCCAGCGCCGGCATACCGAGCTCGGCCGCCTTGGCGAACAGGTCGTCCAGCCGCGCGGCGCCGTCGAGCATGGAGTACTCGGTGTGCACGTGCAGGTGCACGAACGAGTCGGTCACAACAGGCCTTCCTAGGGGACGCCGGGACGTGCAGCGCGTCGGTCCGAGGGGAAGGCGGCCCGTGCTGTGCTGGTCCGCGCAGTGTTCCATGTGGGTTCGACAGGTCGGCGCCGGACACGCGCGGTCCCGGCCCCGGGTGTGTTCTAGCGCAGCTGCTTGCGCATGCTGACGTGATCGATCCCGGCCTCGACGTACACCCCGCCGTACGACGCGTAGCCGGCCTTGTCGTAGAACGCCCGGGCGTGCAGCTGGGCGTGCAGCTCGACCGAGGGCAGACCACGCTCGCGGGCCCGATCCTCGAGCCGGGCCAGCACCTCGGCGCCGATACCCTGGCCGCGCACGGCCGAGGCCACCGCCATCCGCCCGATGGTGCCGTCCGGCAGCAGCCGGCCGGTCCCGACGACCCGGCCGTCGCGCTCGGCGACCGCATGGTCGGCGACGTCGTCGAACTCGTCGCGCTCGAGGTCGGCGGGGACACCCTGGCCGAGGACGAACACCTCGTGCCGCAGGCCCAGCACCGCCGGCATGTCCTCGGGACGGGCCAGCCGGGTCATCCGGACTCCTGCACGGTCGGCCTCGGCGCGATGACCCGCGCCTCGGGCAGCAGCGGGAGGACCTGCGTGTCGCGCAGGGACGTACCGACCGGCGCCGCCTCGACGGCCCGCACCCCTCGCAGGGTCGTCAGCCCAGCCAGGGTCCGGCCGGTGGCCTGCACGACAGCCGCGAGCACGCACGCGCACTGCTCCCGGTAGGCCTTGGCCGCCAGACCGGCCGAGCGGGCCAGTCCGTCGTACAACGACTGCAAGGACTGATCAGCGCCACGGGCCTTGGTCAGGTAATCCTGCTGCGCAACGGCCCGGCCGGTCGCCGCCCGCTGGAAGCCGCGCGCCAGGTCCGCCGGCAGGTCGGTGACGTCGACCGGTACCAGCGCAGCCTGCGGTCCCTCGTCCGGGGCCCGCAGGTAGACCCGCTGCACTTCGAGCCCGGTCAGGAGCGCCTCGGCCTCGAGCGGCGCCTGGTATTGGACGAAACTGATGAGGGCCAGATGTCCGGTGCCGGGGCTGCGCGTGGACAACTCGGCCAGCTGCCGCACGGAGCCGACGA
>JAYTOZ010000088.1:0-6121 GCA_043747515.1 Frankiales bacterium
TAGGCCCGTGGCACCGCGAAACTCGACATAATGATGACGAAGACAAACAGGTTGTCCACGCTGAGCGAGTACTCGGTGAGGTAGCCGGCGAAGAACTCCGCACCGGCCCGGTGGCCGGCGACGAGCCACAGACCGGCCCCGAAGGCCACCGCCACGCCGACGTAGAACATCACCCATCGGGTGGCCTCACCGACCGAGAACTCGTGCTCGCCCTTGCGGTGCGCGACCCACTGGTCGACGCCGAGGATGGCGACGAGGCCGCCGATCGTGGCGAGCCAGGTGGTGAGCGAGACGTTGAGCACAGGCGCTCCTCCGGTCAGGACAGGACGGTCCGACCGGAGGTCTCTCCCGGCCCCTGCGGGCCACACCGCGTCCGGGTCCCGGCAGACCGTGCTGACGACCGCGACGCTGCGGGGATACTCCCCTCCGACGCCCAGACCCTACCCGTGGAGCCGTTCCTCATGCCCGTCCCCGACGCCCTGCTCGACGTCGCCCGCCGCACCAAGGGCTTCCTGCCCGACGACGAGGCGGCCGCGTTGCACGAGGCGGCGCTGCTCGCCGGCCCCGGCCTGTGGCTGGAGATCGGGACCTACTGCGGCCGATCGACGGTGCATCTGGGCGCAGCCGCGCAGCAGGTCGGCGCGCACCTGGTGACGCTCGACCACCACCGCGGCTCGGAGGAGAATCAACCCGGCTGGGAGTGGCACGACAGCTCGCTCGTCGATCCGCACACTGCTCGCCTGGAGACGCTCCCGGCGCTGCGCCGCACGCTCTGGGACGCCACTCTGGACGAGGCGGTCAGCGTCCTGGTCGCGACCACCCAGCAGGTCGCGGGCTGGTGGTCCAGCCCGCTCGCCCTACTGTTCCTGGACGGCAACCACACCGAGCAGGTCGCCCAACACGATTACACGGCCTTCGCCCCACATCTGGTCGCCGGTGGCCTGCTCGCGGTCCACGACGTCTTCCCCGATCCCGCAGACGGCGGCCGGCCGCCGTGGCACGTCGTCCGGCGGGCGCAGGACAGCGGCGCCTTCGAGCCCGTTTCCGGCCAGGGTTCGCTGCGCGTGCTCCGCCGTACACCGTCGCCGTGGTGACGATCCGGCCGCTCGGCGAGGCGGAGGTCGACCTCGTCCACCCGCTCGCGGTCCGCAGCTTCGACGACCTGTCGGTCCGGCTCGGCCGCCCCAGCGAACCGCCGAATGCGCAGGACACCGCCCACCACACCGCGCAGCACCACTATCTGCACCGCACCGGTTCGGCCCTCGGCGCGTACGACGGGCAAGGCGTGCTGTCCGGGGTCGTCCTGTCGTCGGTCCGGGGGGCGTTGTGGCAGCTGGCCCTGCTCGTGGTCGAGCCCGGGGCGCAGAGCGCCGGAACGGGCCGGGCGCTGCTCGAGGCCGCCCTGCAGACCGCCCCCGCCGGCGGGGTACGCACCTTCTCCTCGTCGCGGGACGCCCGGGCACTGCGCGCGTACGCGCGCGCCGGGTTCCGGCTACTGCCGGCGCTCAACGGCAACGGGGTCGTCGACCGAGCGCTGCTGGGTGACCACTCCAAGGTCCGGGCCGGTGACCTCGGGCGGGACGCCGAGCGGGTCGGCGTAGCGCACCTGGCCGATGACATCGGCTTCGTGCTGGCCGAAGGCGGCAGCTGGCTGGTCGCGGACCGCGGCTGCGCACTGGTCGTCAGCGGGGCGGCCCGCACGCTCGTGCGGGTACTCAGCGCCGGTTCCGCCGCCGAAGGGCAGGCGCTGCTGCGGGCCGCCCTGCTCGCGGCCGGCGGCGGATCGGTCGCGGTCAGCCCGCTCGCCCCGCAGCAGGACTGGGCCGTCGACATCGTCGTGGAGGCCCGCCTCGAGCTCAACGTCTGCGGTCCGGTGGCGGTGGCGGGGGTGGCCGATCCGCTGGCTGGCCTGTGCCCGCCGGCCGCGGTGATGATCTGAGCGTCAGCTGCGGACGGCGTCCACGCAGGGGGCTCCCTCGGTCCGGCACACGTCCGCGCTGAGCAACGCACCCGTCGGCAGGTCGTCACCGGCGAACAGGGCCAGCGTCGGGCCACCGGCGAGCGCGTCGGCGGCCAGCACGATCGCCGCGGAGGTCCACGAGGACCGCTCCACAGGCCAGCGGACGCCCTCGTCGAAGACCAGCCCGGTCCAGTACGACCCGTCCGGCTCCCGCAGGTGCTGGACGTCGGCGAGCAGCTGCCGGGCCCGGTCCGGGTCGCCGCTCACGAGCAGAGCCAACGCCAGCTCGGCCGTTTCGGCGCCGGTCACCCAGGGCCGGTCGGACACGCAGCGGCAGCCCACCCCGGCGACCACGAAGTCCTCCCAGCGGGAGGCGAGCAGCGCCTGGGCAGCCGGGCCACGGACGGCGCCACCCAGCACCGGGTAGTACCAGTCCATCGAGAAGCGGCGCTTGTCCAGGAACACCTCGGGGTGTTGGGCGACAGCGTGCTGGAGCAGGCCGGCGGCCAGCTCCCACTCGGGCTGCGGCTCCCCCACCAGCTCGGCCAGCGCGATGCCGCAACGCAACGACTGGTACGTCGACGACGAGCCGGTCAGCAGCGCCTCGCGGCGGGTGACGCCGCCCTCGCGGGCCCAGAAGATCTCACCGGCTGGGGCCTGCAGGTCGCAGACCAGGTCAAGAGCCCGGCGCACATGCGGCCACATCTGCTCGGGCAGGGCGCGGTCACCGGTGACGAGCCACCACTGCCACACCCCGACCGCGACATAGGCGCACTGGTTGACGTCGACCAACGGATCAAGGACCACGGCCCCGGCGTACGACGTGGCCCAGGAGCCGTCGCTCGCCTGGGTGCGGCGGAGCCAGGCGTAGGCCGCCCGAGCCTGGTCGAGCCGACCCCCCAGGACGAGCGCCATCGCGCATTCGACGTGGTCCCAGGCGTCGGTGTGGCCGTCGGGCCAGGGCAGCGACCCGGCTGGCTGCTGGGCGGCAGCGATCGCCTCGACGGTTGCCTCGAGCTGACCCCGGGTGAGAAGGCCGGGCACGCCGCGCAGCTCAGGCCGCCGCACGGGCCGGCTCCGGCTTGCGCAGGTAGACCACCAGCGACTTGCCGACGAGCGGCTGCAGCAGCTTCTCCGCGACCCGGGTCAGCAGCGGCTGCTCGACCATGTCCCAGACCAGCAACGAGTGGTAGGCCTTGACCAACCGATGGTGGTCATTGGTGACACCGACCGCGCACTTGAGCCACCAGTAGGGGGCGTGCAGCGCGTGCGCGTGGTGCCCGCCCTGGTGGCTGAGGCCGGTGGCGGTCAGCCGCTCGATCAACTCGCTGCCGCGGTAGATCCGGACGTGCCCGCCTTCGACCTCGTGGTAGGCGTCCGACAGCGCCCAGCACAGCTTTTCGGGCCCCCAGCGCGGCACCGTCACCGCGATCAGCCCGCCCGGCTTGAGGACCCGGGTCAGCTCGGCCATCGCGTCGGTGTCCTCGGGCAGGTGCTCGAGTACCTCGGCGGCGATGATCCGGTCGAAGGAGGCGTCCTGGAACGGCAGCGCGTAGGCATCGCCCCGCACGGCGGTCGCGCTCGCCCCGGCGGGGATCTCACCCTCGAGCTCCATCGCGCGGAACATCACCTCGACCTCGCGCAGGTCCGGCTCGCTCCGGTCGAGGGCGACGACGTCGGCGCCGCGCCGGTAGAGCGCGAACGCGTGGCGACCGGCGCCGCAACCCATGTCGAGGACCCGGTCCCCCGGCCCGACGGGGAAGCGGTCGAAGTCGACGGTCAGCACGCGGGTCTCGCGGCCAGCACGTCGTAGTACCACCGCACGGTCTGCTCGGCGACCGAGCTCCAGGTGTAGCGGGCCATCACCCGCTCGCGGCCGGCGGCGCCGAGCGACGCCGCCAGCTCGTCGTCGTCCAGGACCCGCGCGATGGCCATGGCGAGCGCCTCCGCGTCGCCCGGCGGGACGGTGAGCGCGGCCTCACCGACCACCTCGGGCAGCGCGCCCGCGGTCGTGGCGACCAGCGGTGTCGCGCACGACATCAGCTCGATCGCAGGCAGGCTGAAACCCTCGTAGAGGCTCGGCACCACCCCGACCTGCGCCGATCCGAACACCCGGACCAGCTCGGCCTCACTGACGCCGGTGACAAAGCGCACCGCACCGGTCAGCCCGAGCCGGTCGATGGCCAGCGCGGCCGCACCGCCGGCCTTGGCCCGGCCGACGATGACGAGGTCCACGTCGCGCTCGGTGCGCAGCTTGGCGACCGCTTCGAGCAGCGGCACGATTCCCTTGAGTGGGACGTCGGCACTGGCCGTGGCGACGATCCGGCCGGCGACTCGGGGCTCGGTCGGCGGGACGAACACGTCGTGCTCGACGCCGACCGGCACCACGCGCATCCGGGCCGGGTCCACCCCGAAGTCGCGGACGATGTCGTCGTAGGAGTTCTGGCTGACCGTCAGGATCGACGGGAGCTGACGGACCACGCCGGCCTGCATGCGCACAAAGGAGTACCACCGCCAGATCGACAGTCGCTTGCCCAGGCCGCGGGCGGCGGCCAGGTCGACGGCCCGGTCCACGGTGATCGGGTGGTGAACGGTGGCGACGACCGGGAAGCCGGCCCGCTGCAGCTGCAGCATCCCCCTACCCAGGGTCTGGTTGTCGTGCACGATGTCCGGCCGCTGCGTGCGCGCGAGGAGCAGCCTGGCGACCCGCAGGCTGAAGGTCAGCGGCTCGGGAAACGCTGCGGTGCACATCAGCAGGAACTCCCGGACATCGACCAGCGAGCGGAACTCACGCCAGTGCGGCAGCCGAAAAGGGTCGGGCTCGCGGTAAAGGTCCAGCGACGGCACCTCGGTGAGCGTGACACCGGGATCGAGGTCCGGGTACGGCGGGCCGCTGAGCACCTCGACTGTGTGGCCGAGCGCGACGAGCTCGCGGGACAGATGTCGGACATAGACGCCTTGCCCACCGCAGTGCGGCCTGCTGCGGTAGGAGAGCAGCGCGATGCGCAGCGGCCGGGTCGCGTCGACCTGTCGATCCCCCATGACCTGCGCCCCGCCCCTCGGTCTGAAGTTCGGCACGTTACCAGCGGTAACAAACCGAGTTTCTCTGGCCACGCGTGGCTATCGGACGCCCGCCGCATCCATCCCCCTGAGCTCTTTCTTCAGCTCGTTGACCTCGTCGCGCAGCCGGGCGGCCAGCTCGAAGGACAGCTCGCGGGCCGCCTCGTGCATCTGGTCGCCCAGTTGCTGGATGAGCATGGCCAGCTCCGCTCGCGGGAGTCCAGCCAGCTCCTTGGCATGCTTGCCGGCGTTGCTGGACCGGGACGAGGCGCCCGGCACCGGGGCCTTGCCACGGGACTGGTTGCGCCCCGTCCCGCCGACCATTTCGCCGTCGGCGCCCTCACGGACGATGTCGTCGAGAATGTCGGCGATGCGTTTGCGCAGCGGCTGGGGATCAAGACCCCGCTCGGTGTTGTAGGCCACCTGTTTGGCCCGGCGGCGGGTTGTTTCGTCGATCGCCTTCGCCATCGACGGGGTGATCTTGTCGGCGTACATATGCACCTGTCCCGACACGTTGCGGGCGGCCCGCCCGATCGTCTGGATCAGCGACGTCCCGGATCGCAGAAAACCCTCCTTGTCGGCGTCCAGGATCGCGACCAGCGACACCTCGGGCAGGTCGAGGCCTTCGCGCAGCAGGTTGATGCCGACCAGCACGTCGTACACGCCTTGACGGAGCTCTTTGAGCAACTCGATCCGGCGGATCGTGTCCACCTCGGAGTGCAGGTAACGGACCCGGATGCCGAGGTCGAGCAGGTAGTCGGTGAGGTCCTCCGACATCTTCTTGGTCAGCGTGGTGACCAGCACCCGCTCGTCTTTCTCGGCTCGGATTCGGATCTCGTGAACAAGGTCGTCGATCTGGCCTTTCGTCGGCTTCACGACGATCTCAGGATCGACCAGGCCGGTGGGCCGGATGACCTGCTCGACGACGTCGTGCTTGACCCGGCTCAGCTCGTAGGGCCCCGGCGTCGCCGACAGGTAGACGGTCTGGCCGACCCGCTGGAGGAACTCCTCCCATTTCAGTGGGCGGTTGTCCATCGCGCTGGGCAGCCGGAAGCCGTGGTCGACCAGGGTGCTCTTGCGGCTCCGGTCGCCTTCGTACAT
>JAYTOZ010000089.1:0-5070 GCA_043747515.1 Frankiales bacterium
GCGCCAGTGTCGAGGCGGTCGACCTCAACGACGGGGACCTCGGGGGCGTGTCGCGTGAGGGCGCCCGAGAGCACGGCCCGATCGACGCCGAGCAGCACGACGGCCCGCAGCCGGGGCGCGGCCCGGCGAACCAGGTCCTCGACGTCGGCGCCCTTGAGCAGACCGCCCGCGATCCACACCACCGGGTCATACGACGCCAGGCTCGCCGCCGCGGCGTGCGGGTTGGTGGCCTTGCTGTCGTCGACCCACGTGACCCCGTCGAGCACCCGGACGAGGGCGCTTCTGTGCGGGTCGGCCCGAAAGGCCCGTAGCCCGTCCCGGACGGGCGCGGCCGGGACGCCGTACGACCTGGCCATCGCCGCCGCGGCGAGGGCGTTGGCGACGTTGTGCGGGCCGGTGACGGTGAGGTCGGTGAGTGAGGCGAGCTCGGTCGCCTCACCGGCGACGTCCGGGAAGGCCCGGTCGACGAGCAGGTCCTCGACCAGCCCGACCTCGCCGGGGCGGGGCGGGCGCAGGGTGAAGCTGACCCGGCGACCGCGGGCCCGGTCGAGCAGCGCAGTGCTGACCTCGTCGTCGGCGTTGCCGATGCAGGTGTCCGCCCCGAAGATGCGGGCCTTGGCGGCCGCGTAGTCCTGGAAGGACCCGTGCCAGTCAGTGTGGTCGTCGGCGACGTTGAGGATCGCGCCGGTGTGCGGCGCGACGGTCGAGGACCAGTGCAGCTGGAAGCTGGAGAGCTCGACAGCCAGCACGTCGTAGGGCTCCGGAGCGAGCACGGCCTCGAGCAGCGGCAGCCCCACATTGCCGGCCGCGACCGTGCGGTAACCGGCCGCCGCGAGGATGGCGGCGAGCATCCTGACCGTGGTCGTCTTGCCGTTGGTGCCGGTCACCGCGAGCCATGGTGCCGACCCCGGTTGACGGAGCCGCCAGGCCAGCTCGATCTCGCCGATCACCTCGACTCCAGCCCCGGCCGCGGCGAGCAGCAGCGGTGCGGTCGGGCGCCAGCCCGGTGAGGTGACGACCTGGGCCGTGCCGGGTGGCAGCACCTGTGAGGTGGCGAACCCTTCGAGCGCGGCGAGCCGGTCCGGGTCGCCGTCGACGACGGTGACGTGGGCGCCCAGCTCACGCAACGCCCGCGCCGCGGCCGCGCCCGAGATGCCGGCGCCGGCCACGACGACCGCTGCCCCGGCGTAGGAGGTGCCGGTCACCCCAGCGGACCGGCGGAGAGGAACTCGGCGTAGAAGACCCCGAGGCCGAACGCCACCGCAAGCCCGGCGATGATCCAGAACCGGACGATGACGGTGTTCTCGACCCAGCCGGCCAGCTCGAAATGATGATGGATCGGCGCCATGTTGAACACCCGTTTCCGGGTGGCTTTGAAGACCCCGATTTGGATGATGACCGACAGCGTCTCGACCACGAACAGGCCGCCGAGCACGACCAGCAGCAACTCGGTCTGGGTGACGATGGCGATGCCGGCGAGGAGGCCGCCGAGCGCGAGCGACCCGGTGTCGCCCATGAAGATCTTGGCCGGCGAGGCGTTCCACCACAGAAAACCGAAGCACGCTCCCATCGCCGCGGCGGCGACGAGCGCGACGTCGAGCGGGTCGCGCGCGGAGTAGCAGGAGTGCGTCACCTCGCGGGCGCAGGAGTTGCCGAATTGCCAGAACGCGATGACGACATAGGACGCGAGGACCATCACCGAGGTGCCGCAGGCGAGCCCGTCGAGGCCGTCGGTGAGGTTGACGGCGTTGCTGGTGGCGGTGACGACGAGGTAGGCGAAGACGATGAACCCGGCCGTGCCGAGCCCGATCGCCTTGTAGTCACGGACGAACGACAGATGCGTCGAGGCCGGGCTCAGGCCGAGGCGGTTCTTGAACTGCAGGGCCAGCACCGCGAAACCGACGCCGGTGATGAGTTGCCCACCGAATTTCGCGGCGGCGTTGAGCCCGAGCGAGCGCTGCTTGCGGATCTTGATGAAGTCGTCCAGAAAGCCGACCAGGCCAAGGCTTGTCATCAGAGCGAGCACCAGAAGACCGCTCGCGGTCGGACCCCGGCCACGGCTGGAGAAGCTGAGCAGGTGCGCGACGGCGTAGCCGACCAGGGTGGCCAGGATGATGACGGTGCCCCCCATGGTGGGGGTGCCCCGCTTGGTGGCGTGGCTGGCCGGGCCGTCCTCGCGGATCTCCTGGCCGTAGCCGCGTCGCCGGAACAGCTTCACCACCGCCGGTGTCCCGAGCAGGCTGAGCACGAGCGCCGTCATGGCGGCGACGAGCACCGAGATCACGGCTGCTCCACCAGGGCCGCGGCGACGCGCTCGACGCCGTCGCCCTGCACGAGGACGACGTCGTCGGGGCCCATCTGCGCGCGGAGCAGGGCGATCGCGGCGTCGGCGTCGGTCACGTGCACCGACTCCTCACCCCAGGAGCCCTCCAGAACGGCGCCGGCGTGGATGGCGCCGGCCACCTGCCCGACCGCCACCAGGGAACTGATGTCGAGCCGCACCAGGAACCGGCCGAGGTCCATGTGCGCCTCGCGGTCGTGCCCGGGCATCGCGCCCAGGACGGCCCAGGTGCGCCGACGCTTGCCATCGGACTGCCCGGCGAGATCCTTGAGCGCGTCGCGCATGCCGGCGGGGGTCGTCTCGGTCGGGGCGTCCAGCACCATCATGTGCGGACCGCCAGCAGCGCCTCGCGCAGCACCTGCCGGTCGTCGAAGGGCGTGACCACGCCGGAGATCTCCTGGCCGCTCTCGTGCCCCTTGCCCGCCACGACGACGACATCACCGGAGCGGGCGTCGCGGACGGCCAGCTCGA
Organism: Frankiales bacterium; assembly: GCA_043747515.1. GTDB lineage: Bacteria > Actinomycetota > Actinomycetes > Mycobacteriales > SCTD01 > JAYSQK01. Next base: position 2,813 of record JAYTOZ010000089.1, read on the forward strand.
TTGCCCGACGCCGGTCCGGCTCGACAATGGCTCCTGGTGGGGCCATCTCGGCCAGGATGGCGTTGGGGTCCTCGCTGCGCGGGTTGTCGCTCGTGAGGACCGCGAGGTCGGCGCCCTGCACGGCGGCCCGACCCATCAGCGGGCGCTTGCCGCGGTCTCGGTCACCGCCGCAGCCGAGCACCACCACGACCCGGCCGCCGGTCAGGGCGCGCACCGCAGCCAGCAGGGTCGTCACCGCCTCCGGGGTGTGGGCGTAGTCGACGATCGCGGTGAACGGCTGGCCGGCGTCGATGCGCTCCATCCGGCCGGGAACGCCTGCGAGCGAGGCGATCCCGCGCACAGCATCAGCAATCGGGATGCCGGCGACGACCAGGCAGGCAAGGGCGGCGAGGGCGTTGCTGACGTTGAACGCGCCCGGCAGCCGTACCGACGCCGGCACATCCACGCCGGGGCCGACCAGCCGGAAGGTGCTGCCGTCGGCCCGCAGGTCGACGTCGGCCGCCCGCCACTGCCCCTGCTCGCCGTACGTCGTGATCGGGATGCTCGCGGTGGCGAGCAGGCGACGGCCGGCGGCGTCGTCGATGTCGACGACCCCTCGCCGGCTGCGCGCGGGCGTGAACAGGGCCGCCTTCGCCGCCTCGTAGGCCGCCATCGACGGGTGGAAGTCCAGGTGGTCCTGCGAGAGGTTGGTGAACACCGAGGTGTCGAACCGCACGCCGTCGACGCGGCCCAGCGCCAGTGCGTGGCTGCTGACCTCCATCGCCACCGCCGTGACGCCGCGCTCGCGCATCGTGGCGAACAGCGCCTGCAGATCGGGCGCCTCCGGGGTGGTGCGCAGGCTCGGCACGGCCGTTTCGCCGATCCGGGTCACCACCGTGCCGAGCAGCCCGGTGGTGTGCCCGGCCGCGCGCAGCCCCGCGTCGAGCAGGAAGGCCGTCGTCGTCTTGCCGTTGGTTCCGGTCACCCCGAGCACGAGCATCGCCGCCGACGGATCGTCGTGGACCCACGCTGCGACCGCCCCCAGCACGCCGCGGGGGTCGTCGGCGACGAGCACCGGGAGGTCGTACGCCGCGCAGCGTCCGGCCCCGGCCGGATCGGTGAGGATCGCGCTGGCGCCGGCGGCAGCGGCGGCAGCGGCGAAGTCGGCGCCGTGCGCGCGGGCGCCCGGCAGCGCGGCGTAGAGGTCACCGGGCTGTACTGCCCGGGAGTCGAGCGTGCACCCGGTGACGGTGCTGCCGACGACCGGCCGATCGGGTTGCAGGCCCGCCACGACCGACATCAGGTCGGGAAGGGCGCGGCGCGCAGGGGATGCCGGGCGCACGCCCACCGGGGTTCCGGGCACGGAGGCAGGCTACCGGGACTCAGTCGACCGACAGGCGCAGCGCGGGAGGGCGTGTCCCGGTCGGTGGGATCGACATGCTGCGCAGCGCGAAGCTCATCACGTTGGCGAACACCGGCGCCGCGACCTGGCCGCCGAAGTAGCCCTTGGCACCGGTGCCCTGCAGCACCACGGCGGTGACCAGCCGCGGCGCGTCGGCGGGCGCAAAGCCGACGAACGACGAGGTGTAGCTGCCGTCGTACCGGCCCATGACGACGCGCTGCGCTGTGCCGGTCTTGCCCGCGACGCGGTAGCCGGGGATCGCCGCGAGGGGCGCCGTGCCCTGGTCGGAGATGACGCCCTCGAGCATCGTCCGCAGCTGCGCGGCGACGTCCGCCGAGATGACCCGGCGTTTGGCGGGAGCGGCCGCCGACGTGAGACGGCCGGTCCCGTCACGGGTGCCACGGACGATGCTCGGGGCGACCCGTACACCGCCGTTCGCGACCGTCGCGTAGACCGAGGCGACCTGCAGCGCGTTGGCCGAGATGCCCTGCCCGATCGGAATCGTCGCGATCGAGCTGCCCGACCAGGTGTCGGGGGTCGGGATGACGCCGCGGCTCTCGCCGGGCAGACCCAGGCCGGTGTAATCGCCGAAGCCGAAGGCCCGCAGCATGTCGTAGATGCCCTGCGGCCCGACCCGCTGCGCCACCTGGACGGTGCCGATGTTGCTCGACTTGGCGAGCACCCCGGCAAAGGTGAGGTGCTCGAGACCGTGCTGTTCGGCGTCGTGCACGGTGTGCGCACCCACCTGGTAGGTCGGCGGGACGGTGATGACACTGCCCGGCGTGACGACGCCGGCCTGCAGCGCCGCGGCGGCGGTGATGACCTTGTTGACGCTGCCCGGCTCGTAGGCCTCGCTGATCGCCTTGTTACCCATCGC
>JAYTOZ010000090.1:0-1606 GCA_043747515.1 Frankiales bacterium
CTGGGCGAGCTCGAGCCGGAGTTCGGGCCGGCAAAGCTGTTCCGGCCCTACCGGGATGTCCGCTTCGCCAAGGACAAGACGCCCTACAAGACGCAGGCGGCCGCCGTCGTCCGGGGAGACGGCGAGGACTCGCTCTACCTCGCACTGTCCGCGGACGGGCTCGTTCTCGGCGGCGGCTACCACCACCTGGCGACCGACCAGTCCCGCCGGCTACGTGCGGCCATCGCGGACGAGCTGACCGGGCCGCCGGTGGCGACGGTGCTGGACGCCCTGCGGGCTGCCAGCTGGGAGGTCGGTGGGGAACAACTGGCGCGGATCCCCAAGCCGTGGGACGACGACCACCCGCGAGCCGGGCTGCTGCGCAACAAGTCGCTGACCGCGAGCCGGGCCCACCCACCGCAGGCGTGGCTGCACACGGCCGCGGCCATGGACCGGGTCGCCGAGGGGTGGCGACAGCTCAGGCCGCTCAACGACTGGCTCCGCCAGCAGGTCGGGATGTCCCGAACCCTTTGATGCCACCTCGCGCCGCCGTGCCCCCAGGCGCACCCGGCGTCGGTCAGCGGTCGGCCCGCTCCAGCGAGATCGCCCTGCGCATGGCCCGCCGTCCCCGCGGGGTGTCGCGTGCCTCGCCGTACGCCGATGCGAGGCGGAACCAGGCCCGCCAGTCCTGCGGTGCGGCCTCGACCTCGGCTTTGCGGACGGCGAACAGCTCGTCGGCGACGTCCCTGGGGATCCGGCCGCTCGGGGTCCGCTCGACCCCGGGAAGGTTGTCCACCTCGCCCTCGCCGGCGAGCCGCCGACCGAGCCGCTCGCTGCCGAAGCCGAATCGCACCTCACCGGCGACCAGCAGGCCGCCGACGCCGACGAGCAGCAGCACGCCCACACCGAGGGCAGCCCCGGTCGGCTTGCCGGTCCGGAACAGGTCGATCGCGCGGACGACCATGTACGCGCCGAGCACACCGACCGCCCCGCAGAGCAGCGCCGCACTCGTCCGCGGGCTCACAGGTCGAGCAGGGCTTCCAGCCCGACGGTCAGGCCGGGCCGCCCGGCAACCGCGCGGACACCGAGCAGCACCCCGGGCATGAACGACGCGCGGTCGTAGGAGTCGTGCCGGATCGTCAGGCTTTCCCCTTGCCCGCCGAGCAGCACCTCCTGATGGGCGACGAGGCCCGCCAGCCGGACGGCGTGCACGCGGACGCCCTCGACGTCGGCGCCGCGCGCGCCGGGCAGTGAGCTCGTCGTCGCGTCCGGCATCGGCCTCGACCCGGCCTCGCGGCGCGCGGCCGCGACCAGCTCGGCGGTCCGCCGGGCGGTACCGCTCGGCGCATCGGCCTTGCCGGGGTGGTGCAGCTCGACGATCTCGACGCTGTCGAAGAACCGCGCGGCCTGGGCAGCGAAGCGCATCATCAGCACCGCCGCGATCCCGAAATTCGGGGCGACGAGCACGCCGACGCCCGGGGCCGTGTCCAGCCAGCCGCGCAGTTGCGCCAGCCGGACCTCGTCAAAGCCGGTGGTGCCCACGACCGCGTGCACTCCCGCATCCAGGCAGGCCCGCAGGTTGGCGAGCACCGCGTCGGGATGGGTGAAGTCGACCGCGACATCCACT
>JAYTOZ010000091.1:0-1780 GCA_043747515.1 Frankiales bacterium
CGGCCGCAAATTGGTGCCACGTTGGTTGCCATTGCGGTCAGTCCAGGACCGTCCCTGCCCGTCCGCGGCCGCTTGCTCGTCTGCGGAAAGCCCCGCTGAGCTGGGACAATGCACATGAGGGGACTGCCTCGTACACCCGCCAGCCGCTCTCGTAATGAGGTTGTCCGGAGTTCGATTCTCCGAGACGGCTCCATGTCCCACCTGCGCAGGGTGCGCCCTGGAGCGAGTTGGAACAGCCAAGGCGCTCGGGGGCCACCCTCGCCACCGGCCCGCAGTCCGCTGACCATGCGCTGCGACCGCAACAGCCAGCGCTGCAGCCGGGAGAGCAGAGCCGAGCCCGCGGCGTACTGCTCGGCGGGGACAGCGGAGAGTTGCTGGCCCGCGACGAGGCCGACCACTGCCTCGTCGTACGGTCGCTGGACCCGCTGGTGGTCAAGGCGGGCTACGTCACCGTGCACCACCAGCTGTTGGAGTTGGTGCACGTCAGCGAGTCACCTGTGGCTGCACACGCCAACAGCGGGTCGGGCCGATTACCCGTTCTTGTACGGCGGGGGGACGGACGCGGGAGCAGCACCGATGCCCAGGATGTGGTGCACACCTTCCTCGACCCGCCACCGCCGGCGGTCCCGTTGCCGCCGCTGGGCCTGACGAGCGACGTGGCGGTGCTCACCGCCTGGTCGAACGACGTGGGGTCGCAACAGTGCTCGGCTCCCTGAGCGGCTTCATCGTCGTGCGTTTGAAGGTAAACACGCTCACCACGACGCTCGGCATTGCGTCGATCCTGGCCGCTGTGCGGATCGTCATCACCGACAACCAGCAGCCACGTCCGCCGGCCATCACGTCTTGGGACAACTTCGCCCAGACCTCGGTCTCCGGCTTCCAGATCGTTGCGCTCTACATGTTCATCATCGCGGCGATCCTGTGGTGGGCGCTCGTCCACACCCCGGTGACGAAGGCAAGTGCCGGAGCCTGGTTCGTGAAGATGCTGCGCCCCTGCCATCGAACACGTCTGGACATGTCGACGAGCCCCCCGCCGTGGTGTCATAGCGTCCACGTCCCGACTCCGCGAAGAGCTCGACCATCCACCCTGATTCCTGACACGCAAGGACCGAGGGAGACACATGTCCGACAGCACGTTGCTGGGAGCGACCAGTAGCCAGACCATCGAGGCCACCATCGAGGCGCTGCAGGCCGGTGAGGTCTTAGACCGCACGGCCGTGTACGTCGACGGGCAGTGGGTTGCCTCGGACGGCGCCGGCCGGATCGAGGTCAGGAACCCCGCGACCGAGCAGGTGATAGCCGTCGTCGCCGAGGGAACGGCGTCCGACGTCGACAAGGCCGTCGCCGCCGCCAGGGCGGCCTTCCCGGCCTGGTCAGCGCTCCCTGCCGCCGAACGGGCGTCCTACCTGCAGCGGACGTCGGAGTTACTGACCGAGCGCATCGAGGGACTCGGCGAGCTGGCGTCGCGCGACATCGGGGCTCCCCTGGAAGCGGCCAAGGCCGTGCAGCTGGGTCTGCCGATCTTCAACTTCGGCTTCTACGCCGACCTGGCCCGCTCGTTCGACTTCGACGGCTACGAGGTCGGCAACTCGCTCATCGTGCGTGAGCCGGTCGGCGTCATCGGCTGCATCACACCCTGGAACTTCCCGCTGCATCAGGTCGCCCTCAAGGTCGCGGCCGCGTTCGCAGCCGGTTGCACGGTGGTCGTCAAACCGACCGAGGTCGCACCGCTGCTGGTGTACGCCCTCGCCGGCATCTTCGACGAGATCGGCCTGCCAGC
>JAYTOZ010000092.1:0-2009 GCA_043747515.1 Frankiales bacterium
GCGGCCATCGCGTCGAGCCGGGCCACTGCCCCGTCGTACGTCGTGCCGGGGGCGCCGGGGACGGCGAGGGCGTTGGCGATCAGCAGGACGGTGCCGTCGCTGTGGTCCAGGACCGCCAGGTCGGTGGCGAGCATCATCGTGAGCTCCGGCATGCCGAGCTCGTCCGGGGAGCTGTCCGCGAGCCGTTCGAGCCGGCGGACCGCGTCGTAGGAGATGTAGCCGACAAGGCCACCGGTGAACGGCGGCAGGGCGTCGTCGTGCGGGGAACGCAGGAGCGCGTCGGCTTCCCGGAGCGCCTCGAGCGGATCCTTGGACGTCGTCGGCAGTGCGTCACCGAGCCAGAGCGCCTCACCGTCGCGCTCAGTCAGCACCCCTGCGCAGCGGACCCCCACGAAGCTGTACCGCGACCACTGCCGCCCTTGCTCGGCGGATTCGAGCAGGAACGTGCCGGCCCGACCACCGGCCAGTTTGCGGTAGACCCCGACCGCGGTCTCGCCGTCGGCCAGCAGACGCCGGGTGATCGGGACGAGCGGCTGGTCGAGGCGATCGAACTGCTCGCGGGTGGGCGAGATGGCGCCCAGAATCATGCCCGCACACCAGCGACGACCGGCAGCGGATCGGCGTCGAAGCAGGTCCGGTCGCCGGTGTGGCAGGCGCCACTGCCGACCTGGTCGACGCGCACCAGGACGGCGTCACCGTCGCAGTCCAGGGCGACCGACCGCACCCACTGCTGGCTGCCCGAAGTGTCGCCCTTGACCCAGTACTCCTGCCGACTGCGGGACCAGTAGGTGCAGCGCCCGGTCGTCAGGGTCAGGTGCAGTGCCTGGTCGTCCATCCAGCCGACCATGAGGACCTCGCCGGTGTCGTGCTGCTGGGCGACCGCGCAGACCAGGCCGTCCCGGTCGCGCTTGAGGCGGGCCGCGATGGTGGGGTCGAGGTCGGTGGGGCGGACGGCTGCGGCGGACATGGGCTCCATGATCGCAGGCCGACCAGGGACATCGGAACGTGGCCGCAGCGCCAGGGAACGGCTGGGATGGGACCCGTCAGCGCGGGTACCAAGCTGGCACCTGCAACCGAGGAGGACCTCGTGCTCACGTTCCTGATCGTCTTGATCGTGGTCGGCGCCATCGCCGGCTTCCTGGCCCGCGCCATCGTCCCCGGACGGGACCCGATGGGCATCGGCGCGACGATCCTGCTCGGCATCGTCGGTTCATTCGTCGGCGGCTTCCTGGGCTATCTGCTGTTCCACCGGGACGCCTCGCAGGGCGTCCTGCAGCCGTCCGGGATCATCGGCTCGGTCATCGGGGCGATCATCGCGTTGCTGATCTACCGCGCGGTGAGCCGCCGCTCCAACGTCCGCGTCTGAACCTCGCCCGCGCGTCTGGGTCGGCTGGTCCGGCGGCTCACCCGCTGTGGACTCGACCGGCGGGTCGATCGGCACGTTCCCGGACGGCGACCGGCGTCGCGACCGCGAGCAGGACGCCGATGACCGACAGCAACCCGAGCGCGGTCGGCAGCGAGGTCGCGGCGCTGATGGCGCCGACCAGCGGCGGGCCGGTGACGAAGCCGGCGTAGCCAACGGCGGTGACGGCCGCCAGGTCGGCGCCCTGGCGGCCCGGTGCGGCCCGACGTCCCACGGCGCTGAAGAGCACGGGAGCCAGCACCGAGGTCCCGAGCCCGGCCAGCACCAGCCCGCCGAGGGCGACCGGAGCTGTCGGGGCGGCGGCCAGCACCAGCGCGCCGACCGCGAGCGCGCTGCCTGCGACCGCGACGAGCGCGCCCTCGCGGACCCGGTGGCCCAGCGCCCCTCCGGTGAGGCGGCCGACCGCCATCGCCCCGGCGAACAGCCCGGGGCCGAGGCCGCTGACCGCCGGGGAGGCGGCGAGCCCGCGCTCGAGTTGCAGGGCGCTCCAGGACTGCAGCGCGTCCTCGCACAGGAAGGCGCCGGCGCTCAGCACACCCAGGACCAGCAGCGCCCTCGGCAGCCGTCGGCCGGTGCGCGGCGCAGC
>JAYTOZ010000093.1:0-1687 GCA_043747515.1 Frankiales bacterium
CGGTCCGTCCGGCAACGCGAAGATGTCGTCGGCGAGCAGGTCGCCGTGTCCGTCGTAGACACGCCCCTGACCAACCCGCTCATCCAAGAGCTGGCCCGGCCCGGCGAGCCACCGAAGGACGAGCTCGCGGCTGCGCTCACGCACCTGCTCGTCCACCAGGTCCGGGTAGTCGGCCAGCGCGTCAAGGCCCGCCATCCACAGCTGACGGACGGCTTGGGTCCCAGCGAGGTGGCGTCGATCCCGTGGAGCAGGAAATCTTTGGTGCAGCTTCGCGATTTGTGCGGCCACCTCGTGCAGCACGCTATCGACGTTCTCACCGGCCACGACCAGCGCCGCGAGCCTGCGATCATCGGACATCTGACGCATCACCACCAGGTGGTCGCACACGCGGCCGTCGGTGCCGACAACGTCGGCGACTCCGAGGTAGACATCGGGTGACAGTCGGCGGTTGAGCCGTACCTCGTCCCGACAGCCGACGAGCCGTGCCTCACGAGTGCGGAAGTCCGAAAAACCGAGATTCAGCGGCTTCTTTCGCTTGTAGACCAGTCCGTCTACGAAGAACAGCGTTGAACTGTGCGTCTCGACGACGGAAGCGTTCACAGCAGGCCAGCCCTATCCACCGGCAGGGTGACCTTGGCTGTCACCATGCCGGCGAACGCCGTGGTGGACCGGTAGGGCAAGCCGGTATCGGCAAACAGACCGCAGACATCCAGGGATTCATCAACGAACTCCGGTGAGGAGGCAGATCCCACTGCGTACCGCCTCGGCGGCCAACACACCGATATGAGCGGTCGTGCGACCAACGACCTGCCCGGACAGCGCCGCAGGCAGCGGACCGTGGCCCGCAGCTTCTCCCTGGCACCGGAGGCCTCGCGACCAGCGAGGTTGACCTCACTGGGCACGACAGAGCCCGGCGGATCTGGAAGACCGGCGGCCGTCAACTCCCCGAGCTCGGCGCCTTTGCCGCCAGCAAGATCTGCGTTGTTCGCGCCCAGAGACCGAAACCATGCGGTCGCACGCATCATGCGCCTCCTGCGTGGGGGTGATGAACCACTATGACCACGAGTGCTCCCTGACGAGCCAGGGTCAAAGGTCATGACCCGAGGTCCGCGGCTGCCGCTCGCACGTCGCCGCCGGCCCCTCGAAAGTGTTCCTCACCCCACCGGGCAAGGACGTCGACGCCACGATCGTGCTCGGTGTCAACGCCGCGACCTACGACCTGTTGCAGCACTACCCAGCCCTGGCCGAGCTCGCCGCCCGGCTGGCCGAGGTCCTGCGCGGGCTTGCTGCTGACCTGCGCGGTCTTTGGTCGCGGACCCACGCCGACCGCTGGCTGGAACGCGCCCGCGCGGTCGGTGCCGGAGGTTGACCGCGCCGACCGCGCCCTGGTCCCGGCCGAGCAGCACTGACGACTCATCCGCGGGCGCGGTCGTCCGGCACACCCAGTCGCGTCTGCGGACCGGGCCCAGCGGACTGGCGCACGGGTAGGTCGCGGTGCGCAGTCTGTGCCGGGCGCTACGGGACCGGACCCACCACGTCCCGATGCCCGACCAGGCATACAGCCCGCTGGCGCGCGGATCCCCAGCGGATGTGCGTCGGGAGGCCACCGAAGCCTTTTGCGCCGTCGGAGCGTTCGCCGCCGGCCCGGGCGCCGCCGCCGAGCCAGGCCTCGACGATCAACGCCAGT
>JAYTOZ010000094.1:0-2048 GCA_043747515.1 Frankiales bacterium
GCGGATGGCGCCGGTCACGCAGACGTCGTCACCGGGGAACGCTTCCCGCCACACAAAGCCGTTGAGGCAGGTGTGTGGCCCATACGGCCCGACAACCCACCGCGAGAAGGCAACGGCGTTGTCCGCTCTCGTCTGGGACCGCGTCGCGCCGGGCACGCACACGTAGTCCGTCTGGTCGGCCTCCCGCCACACAAAGCCCGGTTTGCACGTGTTGGGCCCGTAGGCGAGCCGGGCCGGGTTCGCGCGGTTGCGAGCCTGAGCGTTGTCGAATCTTGCCTGACTGCGGACAGCGCCTGTCACGCACACGTCGTCGCCGCGAAACGCCTCACGCCAGACGAAGCCGTTCCGGCAGGTGTGCGGCCCGTACGCGCCAGGAACCCAGCGGGTGGCCCGAACAGCGTTGTCGGCCCTGGCCTGAGCCCGCGTTGCGCCAGTCACGCAGACGATGTCGCCCCGGCGGGCCTCGCGCCACACAAATCCCTGGACGCACCGTCGTGGCATTGCGGTCGTCACCGAGACCGAAGCGGTCGTGCCGAGGCTGTTGACGCGGAGTGTGACGCCGTTTGCGGCCAGCGTCTGCACCGGGTCACGATTGCCGCCCCGTGTCCGCAACAGGTACGACGTCCCGTTCTTCACCTCGGTCGTCAAGACGATGTCGTTCGGGATGCCGGCGTCGAGACCGGACTTCCCTCGGTATTCCACTGTGTAGTAATGGTTGAGGTCTGCGGGGTCAAACGGAATGCGCAGTAGTTGGATGCCCGGCGTGGCATTCTGCCCGAGCGGCGCGAGGGTGTACGTCCGGCTGGTGGCACCGTCCGCCCCGACGGTGGCGATCCGGTCCCGGCCGAGCCAGCCCATCCGGTCCAATTGGTAGCCGTTGAGCCCGGGCGGGCTCGCCCCGAAGTTTGCACTGGCGCTGGTGTAGACGTTCATCGCGCTCATCAGGTCCCAAGGATTGTCGTACTCACCGATCTGGGCCCACGACACATTGCGGTACGTCGGGTCGTCAGAGAATGAGTGCCCCAGCCCGTAGCCGTGCCCCATCTCGTGCGCAGCGAAGGCGACGTTCCAGGCGAGCGGGTCGAGCAGCACCTCGCCGCCCGCGCTGCCACTGTCGACCTGTCCGTTGATGACTGCCACGACGCGGTTGCCGGCGGGAACTGTGTAGCCGCCGGCTTGGGCCGCGCCGACGCAGTCCTGGATGCGCTGCCAGCGCGTGTATCCCGGCGCGCGGGACTGCGCCAGCGTGACATTCATGCCGTACCAACCGCGGACCTGCGAGCCGGCCAGGCTGACCCGGCCGTTCGACACCGCGCTCCAGTAGTCGGCGAGGCCACCCATGCCCGAGCCGGCGGGAGTGAGGTATTGGCTGAACCAGGTTGGGGTTTGCTGCTCGACAGCTTGGTCGGAGAATTTGCAGAGCAGGACCGACCAGGCCGTGTTGCCGCGCACGGGCGCGGCATTGGCGGTACCGACGCTGAGGCCGGTGAGTGCGGCCAGCCCAAGCAGGGCGCCGGCGGCGACCGTTGCCACTCGGCGCGAAAAGGGGGAGTGATGCACAGCAGGCTCCTTCTGAGGTGGGGACGCGATTGCCACCTGCCGAGTCGCTCGCCTGCCCTCTGATACCCCCTACCGCGCCGGACCGGCCGGTTGAGCCGCCGCCGGAGCGCCTACGGGCGGCCAAGTGCCCGGTAGGTCCAACCGGCAGCCCGCCACCTGGCCGGGTCGAGGGCGTTGCGCCCGTCGACGATGCGCCGGCTGGTGACGACGTCGGACAGCGCCGACGGATCCATCTCGCGGAACTCTGCCCACTCGGTGAGGTGCAGCACGATGTCGGCGCCGCGGGCGGCCTCGACCGAGCTTTCGCGGTAGCCGAGCTCGGGGTGGCGGCCGCGGGCGTTGTCCATTGCTGCCGGGTCATAGAGCGTCACCGCCGCGCCCTGCTGCTGGATGCTCGCGGCGACGTCAAGCGCTGGGCTGTCGCGGATGTCGTCACTGTTGGGCTTGAATGCCGCCCCCAGCACCGCGACCCGCATCCCGCCGAAGGA
>JAYTOZ010000095.1:0-7034 GCA_043747515.1 Frankiales bacterium
GACGCTCCCGAGGTGGGCAGGACCGGGCCGGAAGGGGCGTACGAGGACCAGGCAGGCGCAGCTTCGGCGGCGTAGAGCGGGGCAGCGGGGACGTCGATCGGGTGCGGGTCGAGCGGGTGGGGGTCCGCCTGGAGCGGGGGCACCGCCGCAAGGATCGGCTCGTGCGGACCCCGCATCGGTTCGGCGATCGTGGGGACCGGTTCGGCCACCATCGGCAGGAACTCGGCGGCGGGCTCGAGCTCGTCCTCGGCCCGAAGCACCTCGGCAACGACGGCAGCGGCTCGTTTGACCTCGTACAGCATCATTCCGACCTTGGCGCCCTTGGCGGCGACGGCGACCAGGACCGCCTCGTTGTCGGCGGAGACGAGAAAGACCGTGCCGGTCTCGCCCTCGATGTAGACCTGCGTCAACTCACCGCGCCCCAGGCCCTGTGCCGCCCGTTCCCCCAGCGACAACAGCGCGGCGCTCATCGCGGCGACCCGGTCCTCGTCCATCGAGGGCGGCAGCGCGGCGGCCATCGGCAGCCCGTCGAACGACACGACCGCAGCCGCCTCAAGCTCCGGCGTCTGTGCGAGCAGGCGGTGGATCGCCTGATCCAACCGGTCCGAACGGCTTCCCTGATGCAGCTCTGACATGCCCTCGCCCCTTCTGACACCGGCCGTACGCCCGGTCATCCCCTCCTTCGGCGCAGGTCAGGTCGGGCTTGAGCGCTCGCCCAGCGCAGCCCGCATGATTTCGAGCGGGGCCGGCCGGCCGGTCATCAGCGCGACCTGCGCGGCCGCCTGGTGAAGCAGCATCACCGCCCCTGCGACCACGGTGCCGCCGGCCCCGGCGTACACCGAACCGAGCGCAGTCGGCCAGGGCGCGTAGACGACGTCGAGCAGCACCGGCAGCTGCCCGGAAAGCACCAGCTGGCCGGCAAAGGCGTCCAAGGCGCCAGCGGGCGCGGTGCTGATGACGACATCAACGGGTGCTGTGAGCGCCTGCGGTTCGAGCGGCCCGAGCACCGGCTGGACGCCGAGCCGGGCGGCCGCCGCCAGCAATGGCCCGGCGCGCGCGGCCGAGCGGACCAGCACGGTTGGCGCGGCGTCACCGAGTCGCTGCAGGGCCGCGAGCGCCGAGGCCGCGGTCGCGCCGCCGCCGAGCACCACCGACCGGCTGACCGCGGCAACCCCGGCTTCCCGCAGTGCCTCGACAATGCCATCGACATCGGTGTTCTCACCGCGCAGCGCACCCTCGCGACAGAGCACGGTGTTGGCTGCTCCGGTGCCAACGACCAGCTCGGAGACGGTGTCGAGCAGCGGCAGAACGGTCTGTTTCAGCGGCATGGTCAGCGACAGGCCGGCCCAGCACTCGTCCAAAGACGCAAGGAATGCGCCGAGTTCGTCGGGCCGGACCTCGATCGCGTCGTAGGTCCAGGCCAGGCCCAGTGCGTCGTACGCCGCGCGGTGCAGGACCGGTGAGAGCGAGTGGCCGATCGGCGAGCCGAGAACGGCTGCGCGCACTAGTAGACGCCGTCGCGCTGGGCCTTGGCCTTGGCTGCCAGGAACGCCGGGTAGGACGAGGTGAACAGCGAGTGGCCCTGCTTGTCGATGGTGATGAAGAACAGATAGTCGCCGGCGGCCGGGTGCAGCGCCGCCTCGAGCGCCTTGCGGCCCGGCGAGTCGATCGGGGTGGGCGGCAGGCCCTTGTGGCGATAGGTGTTGTAGGGCGAGTCCACCTTGATGTCGTTGTTCGACAGCCGGGCGGCCCGCTCGGTCCGGACGTAGTTGACAGTGGAGTCCAGCTGCAGCGCCATGCCGCGGGCAAGCCGGTTGTAGACGACGCGCGCCACCTTGGCGCGGTCCGCGTCCAGGGAGGTCTCGGCCTCGATGAGGCTCGCCACCGTGACGACGTCGTACGCCGAGCGGCGGAGCTGCTGCGCGCCGGCCTCCAGATCCAGAGCAGCGGCCTCGACGCCGAAGCGTTCGGTCATCATCGCCACCACCTGCGTCGCCCGGGTCCCCGGCTCGATGTCGTAGGTCGCCGGGAACAAAAACCCCTCCGGCTTGCCGTTGGCGTAGCTCGGCAGGCCCAGCCCGGCCGGCGTGCCGAGCGCGGTGACCAGGTCGGCTCTGGGCACCTCGGTGCCCTTGGCAAGTTTATCGAGGACGTTTGCGAGCGGGCTGCCCTCGGGGATCGTGACGCGGCCCCGCAGCCGGGCCCTGGGGTCCAGCAGGAGCGCCAGCGCGCTGCTCGCGCTCATCCGCTGCCGCAGTGCGTAGAAGCCGGGCTGCAGACTTCGGGACCGCTGGTCGGTCGAGGCGGCGTCCCGGAAGGCCCCGATGCTCTTCACGACGCCCTTGCCGACGAGCGCGCCGCCGATCGCCGCGGCCGTGTCACCCTGGTGAATCTGGACGACCGCCCGGCCGGTGCCGGTCCCGGTGAAGTCACCGGACCCGGTCAGCCCGGCCAGCACCGCCCGGCCACCGAGCACCGCGCCGCCGAGGATCGCCAACAGGAAGCCGGCGACGATGAGGACGCCGATCGGCTTCGGCAGCCGTCGTGAGCGGCGGTGTGCTGGGCTGTCAGTCACCCGAGCACTCTACTGACGGCGTTCGAGGTAGCCCTGCAGCAGCGCCACGGCGGCGGCCTGGTCAATCACGGCGCGGGCCTTCTTCGCGCTGCGGCCAGCCGCCCGCAGCGCGGCGGTCGCCGAGACCGTCGTCAGCCGTTCGTCGACCAGCTCCACCGGCACGGGCGCGACCAGCTGCGCGAACGCCGCCGCCCACGCCCGGGCCATCTCGGCCGATGCGCTCGCCGAGCGCCCCGACAGCGAGGTCGGCAGGCCGACGACGACCAGCACCACGTCGCGCTCGGCGACCAGGGCGGCGACCCGCGCGTGGCCCGGCGCGGGCACCGTCTCGACCGGCGAGGCCAGGATGCGGCGCGGATCGCTGGCAGCCACCCCGACCCGCACGGTGCCGACGTCGACGGCCAGCACGACCCCGGGGGCTGCGGCGGCGGTGGGCGCGCTCATCAACCGCCGGTCGCCACCCGGCCGACGAGGTGCTCGGCCCGAGCCAGCGCGTCGGCGATACCGGCTGGGTTGGTGCCGCCACCCTGCGCCACGTCGTCCTTGCCGCCACCCTTGCCGTCGACGGCGGGGGCCGCCTCCCGCAGCAGCGCGTTGGCCGACAGGCCTCGGGCCCGGCCGGCCTCGTTCACCGCCGCCACCATGGTGACCCGCTGGCCACCGGCGGCGACCACGACCGCGCCGGGCCCGGTCAGCCGGCCGCGGATGTCCAGCGCGAGCCCCCGGACGAGGTCGCCGGGGGTGCCGGCCGGCGCCTCGATCCCGACGTAGGAGACGCCGTAGACGTCGACGGCGGCCGCCGCGAAGCTGCCTGCCTGCTGCAGGACCGCCCCGGCGCGCAGCCCGGCGAGCTCCTTCTCGACCTCGCGCAACCGGGCCAGGGTCGCGGCGACCCGGTCGGGGACCTGCTCGGCCGGCACCTTGAAGTCGCCGGCAAGCTGGGCGAGTAGGACGTGCTCGCGGGCCAGGTAGTGATAGGCGTCGAGACCCACCAGCCCCTCGACCCGGCGTACGCCGGCGCCGATGGAGCCCTCGGACAACAGCTTGATCATCCCCAGCTGCCCGGACCGGGCCGCGTGGGTGCCGCCGCACAGCTCGCGGGCGTAGTCGCCGACCTCGACGACCCGCACGGCGTCGCCGTACTTCTCGCCGAACAGCGCCATCGCACCGATCCGGCGGGCCTCGTCCTGGGTGGTGACGAAGGCGCGCACCTCGAGGTCGGCGAGCGCGACCTCGTTGATCTCCTGCTCGACGTCGGCCAGCACCGAGGCCGGCACGGCTCCGGGCGAGGAGAAGTCGAACCGGAACCGGCCCGGGGCGTTCAGCGACCCGGCCTGGGTGGCCTGCTCCCCCAACGCAGCACGGAATGCCTTGTGCACCAGGTGTGTCGCGGTGTGCGCACGGGACACGGCCCGCCGGCGTTCGACGTCGACCGCGGCCTGAAGTTGCGCCCCGACGGTGATCTCGCCGGCGACGACCCGGGCGCGGTGCACGACCAGCTCGGGCAGCGAGCGCTGCACGTCGTCCACCTCGAGCACGCTGCCGTCGGCCAGGACCAGGCGCCCGGTGTCGGCAAGCTGGCCACCGGACTCGGCGTAGAAAGGGGTGCGGTCCAGCACGACCTCGACGGAGGACCCGACACTTGCGACAGGCGCGGCCACCCCCTCGACGAGCAGGCCGCGGACAACGGCCTCGGTGACAACGCCTGCGTAGCCGGTGAACTCGGTAGTGCCCGCGGCGTCCAGAAGTGCACGGTAGGCAGAGACGTCGACGTGCCCGGTCCGTTTGGCCCGCGAGTCGGCCTTGGCCCGCTGCCGCTGGTCGTCCATCAGCGCGCGGAACCCCGGCTCGTCGACGGTCAGTCCTTGTTCGGCAGCCATCTCAAGGGTCAGGTCGATCGGGAAGCCGTAGGTGTCGTGCAGCGCAAAGGCCTGCGGACCTGACAGCTGCCCGCCGGCAGCGCGGGCGGTGGGGACGGCCAGGTCGAAGATGGTCGCGCCCTTCGCGACGGTCTCCAGGAACGACGCCTCCTCGGCCTGCGCCACCGCCTGGATGCGGGCATGGTCACTGACCAGCGACGGGTACTGCGGTCCCATCGCCCCGATCGACGCGTCGACGAGCTCCGACACCGTCGGCTCGAGCGCACCGAGCAGCCGCATCGCACGCACCGCCCGCCGGACGATCCGGCGCAACACATAGCCGCGCCCCTCGTTGCTCGGCGTGATGCCGTCGCCCATCATCATCACGGCGGTGCGGGCGTGGTCGGCGACCACGCGCAACCGGACGTCACTGTCGACGTCACGGCCGTACGTCGTCTGGGTCACTGCGGCCGCGCGGTCGAGAATGACGCGTGAGGTGTCGATTTCGTAGAGGTTGTCGACGTCCTGCAGGATCGCCGCCATCCGCTCGAGGCCAAGGCCGGTGTCGATGTTCTGTTGCGGCAGCTCGCCGAGGATCGGGTAGTCGTCCTTGCCGCCGGGGCCGCCCGCGCCGCGTTCGTACTGCATGAAGACGAGGTTCCAAACCTCGAGATAGCGCTCGCCGTTGACCGCCGGACCGCCCTCGGCGCCGTACGCCGGGCCACGGTCGTAGTTGATCTCCGAGCAGGGGCCGCAGGGACCGGGCACCCCCATCGACCAGAAGTTGTCGGCCTTGCCGAGCCGCTGGATCCGGCTGTCCGGGACACCGATCCGGCGCCACAGATCGTAGGCCTCGTCGTCGTCGAGGTAGACGGTGACCCACAGCTTGTCCTCGGCCATGCCGTAGCCGTCGGCGGAGGTCATCAGCTCCCAGGCGAGCTCAACCGCCCCCTGCTTGAAGTAGTCACCGAAGGAAAAGTTGCCGGCCATCTGGAAGAACGAGCCGTGCCGGGTGGTCTTGCCGACCTCGTCGATGTCGAGGGTCCGGACGCATTTCTGCACGCTGGTCGCCCGCGGCCAGGGGGCGGGCTGCTCGCCAAGGAAATACGGCTTGAACGGCACCATGCCCGCGTTGACCAGCAGCAGCGTCGGGTCGTCGGCGATCAGCGACGCCGACGGCACGACAGCGTGGCCGCGCTCCTCGAAGTGGGTGAGGAAACGGCGCCGGATCTCGTCGGACCGCACGACCTACAGGCCGACGTCGACGACGTCGTGCGAGCCGTCCAGGCCGAGGTCGGTGCGCAGCAGCTGTTCGCGCTCGGCCATGCCGACCCGGATTTCGGCGCCGAACTCGCGAATGGCGTCGCTGAGCCCGCCCAGGGCGCCGGTCAGACCGCTCTGCACCCCAGCCGGGGTGAACCGCTTCGCCGCGGTCGAGGCCTTGCGGACCACCAGCACCCCGACCGTCGCACCGAGCGCCACGTAGAACATCCGGCGGGTCATCGCCCGGCCCGCTTCTGCGCCTTCATGTCGGCCTTGACCCGCTTGGTGAGATCGGCTTCGTTGCGCTTGCCCGCGGCCCGGCGAACACCGTAGGAAAAAGCCGCGACCTTGATCACCGGACCGCCGAGGGTGGCGGCGAACAGCGACGTCAGGGCTGAGACGTTGCCACTGATCGACTGCACGTTGGCGGTGATCGCGTCGACCCGCACGAGCTCGGAGTTGACGTGGGTGACCGTGCCGGTGACCTCCCCGAGCAACGGGACGGTCTTGTCGGTGATACCGGCGACGAGGCGCTGCGTCTCCTCGAGCACCTTGCTGAGCTTGAACAGCACGAAGGCCAGCACGAGCACGAGCGCGGCGAAGAACACCGCGACGATGAGCCCGGCGACCTGGCCACCTGTCAGCACGAGGGAGTCTCCTTGTCTGGCGCGAGGGCGGCGAGCTCCTCGGCCGTCGGTGGGGCGGGCTTGCAGCGGGGCCGGAAGCCGGACGCGGCATCCTCGGCGACCACCTGGCGATCCCCGCGCAGCACCTCGCGCAGGCCCAGAAGCCGCTCTCGAACGACGCGCTCGACCCCCAGGTCACCGGGCGAGTAGTACTCCCGCCCCGCAACGGGGTCGGGCGCGTACTGCTGCGCGACGACCCTTCCTGGGAAGTCGTGAGGGTAGCGGTAGCCGCCCGGCGAGCCGTGCCCGAGTTTGGCCGCGCCCGCATAGTGGCTGTCCCGCAGGTGCGGCGGCACGGTGCCGGTGAGCCCGGCGCGGACATCGGCGACGGCGCTGTCGATCCCGGCCAGCACCGCGTTGCTCTTGGGCGCAAGCGCCAGGTGGATCGTCGCCTGCGCCAGGTTGATCCGCGCCTCCGGCAGCCCGATCAGTTCGAGTGCCTGCGCGGCGGCCACCGCGACCGACAGGCTCGACGGGTCGCTCATCCCGATGTCCTCACTGGCGCTGACGACCAGCCGGCGGGCGATGAAGCGCGGGTCCTCGCCCGCCTCCAGCATCCTGGCCAGGTAGTGCAGGCTCGCATCGACGTCGGAACCGCGGATCGACTTGATGAAGCCGCTGATCACGTCGTAGTGCTGGTCGCCGTCCCGG
>JAYTOZ010000096.1:0-10366 GCA_043747515.1 Frankiales bacterium
GGAGCGGGCGGCCGTCGGCTCCGAGGAGCAGCACCGGAGCGTCTGCACGCTCGGACATGGACACGACCGTTCTCCCTATCGCGTTCCGCACGAATCGACGGGCGATGGCAAGGCCTCGACGAGCTGCCCAAGAGGGTAACCCCCTGTGCGACCCAGAACCGCTCCGCGTCGGCGCTCGGCGACACCGGGCACCGCCGCCATCGGACACGCTGGCGGCCCCGGTACGTCGCTCCAGCGCGACCGGGCGAGGCGGAGGACCTTGGTCCCGAGCCGGACTTGCCCTACGGCCCTGCCCGTTTGACCGGTGCGCGTGCAAGCTGACGGCGAGCGCCGGACGTCAACGAGGGGATGTACGCCATGCAGGACATCGTGGTCGGGGTCGACGACTCGGTCGCGTCCGAGCGGGCCCTTGACCGCGCGCTGCTGGAGGCAGCGAGCTCCGGACGCCACCTGCTCGTGGTCCATGCCTGGACCTCGCCGGTGTGGATGGGCGGGATTCCGGGCTTTGGCTACGACATCCTTGCGTCGTCGACCGAGGCCGAGCGCGCCGCGAGACAACTCGTGGACGAGGTACTTGCAGCCGGCCTGCGTCGACGCACATCTGACGTCGCCGTCACGGTCCGTACCGAGATCCAGGAAGGCGAGCCCGGTTCGGTGCTCGTCCAGGCAGCGAAGGACGCGGGCCTGCTCGTCGTGGGGGGCCGGGGCCAGGGCGCCGTCAAGAGCGCCCTGCTGGGTTCGGCAACGGCGTACGTGCTCCACCACGCCCAGTGCCCTGTCATGATCGTTCCTGAGCGGGGCGGCTTGGCCCGGCCGTTCGCTCGGGTCATCGTCGGGGTCGACGGTTCTGCCGGCTCACGCAGCGCCCTTCGGTGGGGCCTGGACGCAGCCCGGCGTCAGGGTTGCGTCGTCATCGCCCTGCACGCCTGGCTGATCACCACACTGCCGGGCCGGCCACCAATGCAATTCGTGCCGGCCCTGTCGGAGTACGAAACAGAGGCCCGCGAGTGGCTCGAGCAGGAGACCGCCGAGACGCTCCCGCAGCCGTCCGGGGTCGACGTGCGCACGGAACTGTCGCATAGCAGCCCGGTGTGGGCACTGCTCGACAAAGCCGGGCCAGACGACCTTCTCGTCCTCGGATCGCGGGGCCGTGGCGGTTTCGTCAGCCTCATCCTCGGGTCGGTTGCCACGCAGTGTTCTCAGTACGCCCGCGCCGTGGTCGTGGTGGTGCGGGGGGACCAGGAGCGCCTCGACCCGTGAGCACCGCGTTGGACGACGTGACGGTGGCTCAGCAGGCTCCGCCCTGGTCCACCGATGCCGGTCGCGTGGTGGCCGCCCTGGGGTCCGATCGGAGCACAGGACTCGAGGTCGACGAGGCCCGCCGAAGGCTGCGTGAAGGGCGCAACGTGCTGCCAGCCTCGACCAGTCCCTCACTGTGGGCGCTCGCACTCCTGCAGCTGCGCGAGACGATGATCGTGGTCCTCGTCGCCGCCGCCGTCCTCACGGCGGCGGTCGGCGACCTTGCTGACACCCTCATCATCACCATCGTCATCACCCTGAATACGACGCTCGGTGTGGTGCAGCAGCGTCGCGCCCAGCGAGCGATTGCGGCACTCGCTTCCCTCGCTGCGCCGACAGCCCGCGTCGTCCGTTCCCGCAGCACGCAGCTGCTCGACGCCCAGGACGTCGTACCCGGCGATGTGGTGGAGCTCGAAGCGGGCGACCTGGTGCCGGCGGACGGTCGTCTGCTCGACGCCGAAGGGCTCGAGGTGGACGAAGCGACCCTGACTGGTGAGTCGCTGGCGGTGACCAAGGCGTCGACACGATGCCCGGCCGGGAGCCTGATCGCCGACCGCACCTCGATGCTGCACGCAGGCACCGTCGTGACGCGCGGGCGGGCGCGGATCATCGTGACTGCGACGGGGTCCCGCACGCAGGTCGGCCAGCTGGCCCACCTGCTCGTCTCGACGACCGCTCCACAGACCCCACTGCAGGTCCGGCTGGCTCGCTTCGGACGCCAGGTCGCCGCCGTGACGGGGGCGTTGTGCCTGCTCTTCCTGATCCTGGGACTGCTCCAGGGCCAAGGCCTCGAGACCATGACGTTGACTGCCATCAGCCTCGCCGTCGCCGCCGTTCCCGAGTCGCTCCCAGCCGTCCTCGTGCTGTCCCTGGCCATGTCGGCGCAGCGGATGGCACGCCGGGGAGCCGTCGTGCGCACCCTGCCCGCGGTCGAGACGCTCGGCGCGGTCACGATCCTGGCCTCGGACAAGACCGGGACGCTGACCGAGGGCACCATGTTCGCAGCGGAGTGCTGGACGCCCTGCGGGCCGGTCCTGGCCGGTGGACACGGTTATGGTCCGCTCGGGGCGCTGCGCGGGGACAACGCCGCGGTCACCGGCGCAGCGCGGCTGCTGCGTGCCATCGTGCTGTGCAATGACGCCGAGCTCGTGCAGACGCAGGGCACCTGGGTGCCGGCCGGAGACCCCATGGAGGCCGCTCTGCTTGCCCTCGCGTCCAAGGGAGGTCAACGCGCTGCGGACCTGAAGCAGCAGTGGCCACGCCTGACCGAGTATGCGTTCGATCATGCCCGCATGCGGATGACGACTGTGCACCGCGGGCCGGACGGGACCGTCATGGTGGTGTGCAAGGGTGCGCCGGAGGTACTGCTGAGCCTGCTCGACCAGCCACCGTCCGTGACGTCAGAAGCGTTGGCGCAGGTGGCGGAGATGACCGGGCGTGGACTCCGAGTCCTGGCCGTCGCCGAGCACGAACGCGGCGACGTGCCGGCTGACGTGACCGACGCAGAGCACGGCCTGGGGCTGCTCGGACTCGTCGGGTTGCACGATCCCCCCCGCCAGGCCGCCGCCGCCGCCGTGTCCAGCTGCCGCACCGCCGGCATCATTCCAGTGATGATCACGGGCGATCACCCGGCTACCGCAACCGCCATCGCCAGCTCGCTCGGCCTGCTCCGAGCCGGCGACGTGGTCGTCACCGGGCAGGAGGTCGAGGCGGGCCTCGAAGGGCTGGAGCTCGAAAAGATCCGGGTGTATGCCCGCACGGCCCCAGCCCAGAAGCTGGCGATCGTCGATGCTTTGAGAACGGCCGGTCACGTCGTCGCGATGACCGGTGACGGGGTCAACGACGCACCAGCGCTCAAGCGCGCAGATGTGGGCGTGGCAATGGGTCGTACCGGGACCGAGGTCGCCCGGCAAGCCGCTGACGTCGTCCTGGCAGACGACGATTTCGCCACGCTCGTGACCGCTGTCGCCGAGGGTCGACGCGTGTACGACAACGTCCGACGCTTCCTGGTCTACGCGCTGTCCGGCGGTGCCGCCGAGGTCCTGCTCATGTTGTCGGGTCCGCTCATCAGCCTGCCCTTGCCGTTGCTGCCGGGTCAGATCCTCTGGGTCAACATGCTCACACACGGCCTGCCAGGGATCGCGCTCGGCGCGGAACGAGCTGAGGACGACGTCCTACGCCGAGCCCCTCGAGACCCGCGTGAGGGGCTGCTCGGTGCCGGTCTGCTCGGTCAGATTCTGCTGCTGGGGACGTTGGTCGCCGGTGTGACCCTCGGTGTCGGCGGATGGGCGCGGGGAGCGGGGCACCCCTGGCAGAGCATGGTGTTCGTCACCCTGACGCTCCAGCAGCTCGGCGTCGCACTGGCCCTCCGGTCGCAGCAGCGGTCGATGATGCGGGTGGGTCTGCGCGGGAACCCTTTGCTCCTGTTCTCCCTGGCCGGCAACCTCGGACTGCTCTGGCTCGCCATCAGTTGGGCGCCGCTGGCGGGCCTGCTGGGCACCCACCCGCTCACGGCCTGGGAGCTCGTCGTCTGCGTCGCGACGGCGACCCTGGCGCCGGTGGCCGTGGAGGCCTCGAAGGCGTGGGCTCGCCGCGCGCGACGCGGCTGATCAGCCGCAACAGACCGTCCGGGACAGCCCCGTTGCCGTCGCCCGGATGGGACCGATGACCCTCGAGTCAGGGACCAGGTGAGTCCGATGATCCAGCCGAACACCCCAATCCGAGCCGGCATCACTCCCGAGCTGGTGGGCGACCTCATCACCACCGCCGCACGGGCACCGTCACTGCACAACAGCCAACCGTGGCGCTTCCGCCTCGAGCGCAACGTCCTCGAACTCCACGTCGACGTACGCCGGGCGATGCGCTGCTCCGACCCGCAGGCCCGCGAACTGGTCATCAGTTGCGGTGCCGCCCTCTCCAACCTCCGGCTCGCGATCCGGGGCAAGGCTCTGACGCCGTGCGTCAGCATCGCACCGGACAAGGACGACCCGCTGCTGCTCGCCCGCATTACTGCCGAGCCGGGGCCCAACCCGACAACCGAGGAGCGACGGTTGCTCGCAGCCGTCGTCCATCGGCACACCCACCGGCATGGCTTCACACCGGTCCCGATCGCCGAAACCCTTGCCTCGGCGCTCGCGGCAGACGTCGCGACCGAAGGCGCACGGCTGGTCTGGGTCGACGACCCCGACCAGATCACGGCAGTCGCCGAGCTCGCCCTGCTCGCGGACCGGCTCCAGGTCGGCGACGCCCCGTGGCAAGCCGAGATCGCCGGCTGGGTGGATGTCACCGCTCGCGGTCGCCTTGACGGCGTCCCGCTCTGGGCGGTTCCCCCGGTGCCGACGGAGCTGCGCGCCACGGACCGGCTCCCCACCCGCAGCTTCGTCCCGGACCGTCCGGCGGGCGCGAACGTCCGCGCACCGGGCGGCGCCGGCCGGATAGCCGTCCTGGTCACCGACGGCGACCGCCTGGCCGACTGGGTGGCCGCGGGACAGGCGTTGCAACGGATGCTGGTCCGCGCCGCCGCGGGATGGGTCTTTGCGGCATACGCGACCGCTCCGTTGGAGGTGCCGTCCCTGCGTGAGGCGCTGCGAGACGCGCTGATGCTGCGCGAATACCCGCAGATGATCCTCGAGCTCGGGCACGCCGACTTCGCGCACGCCACGCCGAGACTGCCTGCCAACGAGCAGCGAGACCGCTGATCGACGACGGGTCAGAGCTCTCTCATGGCGTCTTGCTCGGCCGCCGTGGCAACCTGCTCCTCGTCCAGATCGTCAGGAAGCACCGAAGGGCGCGTGCGCATGACGCCGGGCGGTCCGGCGTCGACGTCGTCCCAGGTCCCTTCGTCGCCGAGGTTCAGCTCCGCCTCCTCCTCGCGCAGGGCCAGGTCGAGGGGCTCGCGGTGTGTGGCCTCCTCCGCGGTCACGCCGTACCGCAATCGCATCGGACGCAGCTCCCCGTCCTCATCGGCGAGGCAAGCGAGATCAATGTCCTGGTCACGCATAACGCACTTCCTTCGTCGTGGTGTCACCATGCTCGGCGCACACCCAGGGCTTGGCCAGGGCCAAAGGTCACGGTGCCCGCGGTCGGCATCAGGTGCTCGGCGTCCGCACCACGGTGACAGGACAGCCGGCGTGGTGCAGCAGCTGCGTCGAGACCGAGCCGAGCACCAGCCCTGGCAGTCCACCTCGGCCGCGCGAGCCAACGACCACCTCAGTGGCACCTCCCGACGCCGCCACCAACGCGGGCGCCGGAGGCGAGTGCCGGAGCACCAACTCGGCGCCGGTGTCAGCGCCGAGCGCGGCCAAGACCTGACGGGTGAGCCGTTCCCTCACGATCGCCTCGTACGTCTCGAGCGGGGGCGTCACGCCCGGTGGGCTCGGCGGAGCCGGCACCTCGAACAGCGACCAGGCGTGCAGGACCTGCAGCGGCACAGCGGCCTGGGTGGCCCGTTGCGCGCCGTACCGCAGGGCGCGCTGCGAATCACTGGAGCCGTCAGCTCCGACCACGACAGGGCCACGCCAGGTGTTGACGCCCGCGCCCAGCGGAACGACGGTGACGGGACAGTGTGCGAGGTGGACGACCTTGGAGCTCACCGATCCCAGCAAGGCCCGCTGCACAGGGCCACTGCCGCGAGTGCCCACGACCAGGTGATCGTCTGCTCCCACCGTGTCGATGAGGACATGCGCTGCTTCACCGATGTGCACTTCGACCACGACCGATGCCACCAGGGGACGCTCTCGCCCAGCGACGACCTCCGCGACCACCGCTGACGCCTGACGGTGCACCGCCAGGCGCTCGTCCGCGCTGATCTCCCGGAGCATCGACCAGATGCTCCAGGGCGACGTGGCCGACGGCAGGGGCACAACGGTGACAACGCGTAGGTCGCCACCGCTCTGCTCGGCCAGGTCCATCGCCCAGGCAAGAGCCCGCCGGGCGTTCTTGGATGCATCGACACCGACGACGACGTGCACATCTGCCTCCTCCGCTGCGTCCCTCAACGATCCATCGGTGCCGACGGGACCACCACCGCCGACTGGCCCCATCACGGAGGTCATAGGTCCCTGGCGTCTTGCGCCCGAGCCGGCACCGACGAGTCGCCGTCGGCCACCCCCCTTGGTCCGTCCCACCTTGTGACCTTCGGCCCTTCCGGTGTGGCTGGGGCCACAGCGAGGCTGAGCTTCGCCCCCAACCGGCACAGGTTGAGCAGCAGCCACCTCACGCCGTCGTCGACGGCGGAAACCATGCAACGGAGACCGCGCCATGAGCGTGAACATCGGCATCAATGGCTTTGGTCGGATCGGCCGGGACTACCTGCGCTACCTGCTGGCCACCGACGAGACTTCCCTTCAGGTCGTGGCGATCAACGACGTCACCGACTCGGCGACGATGGCACGGCTGTTGCGGCACGACAGCACCTTTGGTCCATTGCGGAAGGAGGTCGAGGACCTCGGCGACGCGATTGCCGTCGACGGCCACAAGATCGCGGTGAGCTCCGAGCGGGATCCGGCGCAGTTGGCGTGGGGCGCGCGCGGCGTGGAGATCGTCATCGAGTCCACCGGCACGTTCCGGACCCGTGAGGCTGCCGCCGCGCACCTTGCCGCCGGCGCTTCGAAGGTGCTGCTGTCCTCCCCGGGCAAGGGCGTCGACGCCACGATCGTGATCGGCGTCAACGACGAGACCTATGACCCGTCACGGCACCACGTCATCTCGAACGCATCGTGTACGACGAACTGCGTCGCGCCGATGGTGAAGGTGCTGCTCGACGGCTTCGGGATCGAACAGGGCTACATGACCACGGTGCACGCCTACACGGGTGATCAGAACCTGCTCGACGGACCGCACAAGGACCCGCGTCGGGCCCGGTCGGCAGCAGTGAACATCATCCCCACCACAACCGGCGCGGCCCGCGCCGTCGGTGAGGTGCTCCCGGCGATGAAGGGCCGACTGGACGGTGTCGCGCTGCGCGTGCCGGTCGTCGACGGTTCGCTGGTCGACCTCGCGGTGCTGCTCGATCGGGAGGTGACGGTGGCCGAAGTCAACGCCGCGTTCGAGGCGGCCGGAGCCGTTGGTCGGCTGGCCGGCCGGCTGCGCTACACCACCGATCCGGTCGTCTCAACCGATGTGATCGGCGATTCGGCGTCGTGCGTGTTCGACGCGGGCCTGACCCAGGCCGCCGGCCGGCTGGTGAAGGTCTTCGGCTGGTACGACAACGAATGGGGCTACACAGCCCGGCTTGTCGACCTCACCCGGCTCGTCGCGCATACGGCCTGAGCTGATGTTCCAGGTCCGTCTCCACGGACGCGGCGGGCAAGGTGTCGTCACCGCCGCGGAACTGATGTCGGTCGCGGCATTTCTCGACAGCCACGAGGCACAGGCGTTCCCGAGCTTCGGTTCCGAGCGCATGGGCGCCCCGGTCATGTCGTTCTGCCGCATTGCCGACGTCCCGATCCGGGTGCGGGAACCGGTGACCCAGCCCGACGCGGTGATCGTGCTCGATGCGAGCCTGCTCCACCAGGTCGAGTTGTTCGCCGGACTGTCACCTACCGGCTACGTGTTGATCAACTCGGTGCGGTCGCTGCACGAGCTGGGCATCGCCGAACTCGCAGACCGCCACGACCCCGAGCGTCTCGTCACGATTGCCGCCACCGAGTTGGCCCGCGCACACATCGGGCGGCCGCTGCCGAACGTCTGCCTGCTCGGCGCATTCGCTGCACTGACCGGTGCGGTGTCGCTCAGCTCGATCGAGACCGCAGTCCGCGGGCGCTTCGCCGGCAGCGTCGCCGAGATGAACGTCGCGGCAGCCCGCGCCGCCTACGACAGGACCAGGCAGGTCAGCCATGCGCCAGCAGATTGAGGGCTCCCGGGCGATCGCCCAGGCCGTGGCCTGGTGTCGGCCTACCGTGGTGCCCGCTTATCCGATCACGCCGCAGACCCACATCGTCGAGGCCGTCGGCGCGATGGCCAAGGCCGGCACGCTCGCCCCATGTGAGTTCATCACCGTCGAGTCCGAGTTCAGCGCCATGTCGGCGGCGATCGGCGCGTCGGCGGCAGGCGCTCGCACCTACACCGCAACGGCGAGCCAGGGGCTGTTGTTCATGGCGGAAGCGTTGTACAACGCCGCCGGCCTCGGCCTGCCGATCGTCATGACGGTGGCGAACCGGGCGATCGGCGCCCCCATCAACATCTGGAACGACCACAGCGACTCGATGAGCCAGCGGGATGCCGGCTGGATACAGCTCTACGCCGAGGACAACCAGGCCGCTGTCGGGCTGCACGTCGTGGCCTTCCGCCTCGCCGAGGAGCTCTCCGTCCCGGTCATGGTGTGCGTCGATGGGTTCGTCCTCACGCATGCGTTCGAGCCGATCGACCTGCCCGGCCAGCAACTCGTCGACGACTACCTCCCGCCGTACCATCCACGACAGGTGCTCGACCCCGACGAGCCGGTGACGATCGGCGCGATGGTCGGGCCGGAAGCCTTCACCGAGGTGCGCTACCTCGCCCACCACCAACTGCTGCAGGCGATCGAACGCTTTCCTGCACTCACCGCCGAGTACGGCGAGGCATCGGGCCACGAGCTGTCGGCGCTTTCGAGCTACCGGGTCGACGGCGCCCGCACCGTCGTGATCGCCCTGGGCTCGGTCGTCGGCACGATCAAGGACGCCGTCGACGAGTTGGACGAAGCGATCGGGGTCCTGACAATCACGCTCTACCGCCCCTTCCCGGCTGCGGCGGTGCGAGCGGCGCTGGCAGGTGCAGACCACGTCATCGTCCTCGAGCGCGCGTTCGCCCCCGGAGCAGGTGGTGTCGTGTCGGCCGACGTGCGCTGCGCCCTGGCTGGTCTGGCGACCAAGGTGAGCACCGTGGTGGCCGGGCTCGGCGGACGAGCCGTCACCAAGGTCTCGGTGCAGGCGATGCTCGCCGACTCCAGCGACGGCCGTCTGGCGGACCTCAGTTTCCTGGACCTGCGGGGCGACCTGATCGAGCGCGAGCTGGCCCGGCGCAGCGAGCTGCATCGCATCGGCCCGGACGCCCAGCAGCTCCTGCGCGAGACCGGCGTCCCGGCATCACGGATCGGATGAGGGTGAGGGCGATGTCAACGCAGGGCGTGAAGTTCTACCAGGTCGGGAGTCGTGCCGTCGGCAACCGGCTGCTCGACCAGTCGCTGCGCACCGGGCAGGCGAATCCGGACCGCCAGAACTCGCTCAATGCTGGTCACCGGGCCTGTCAGGGCTGTGGCGAGGCGCTCGGCGCCCGGTATGTGGTGGATACCGCGTTCCGGGCGGCCAGGGGCCGGCTCATTGTCGTCAACGCCACCGGCTGCCTGGAGGTGTTCTCGACGCCGTACCCGGAAAGCTCGTGGCAGCTGCCGTGGCTGCACTCGCTGTTTGCCAACGCCGCCCCCGTCGCGACCGGTGTCGCAGCGGCACTGAAGGCAACCGGCCAGGAAGACATCCGGGTGCTCGCGCAGGGCGGCGACGGCGCAACCGTCGACATCGGCCTGTCAGGCCTGTCAGGCCTGTTCGAGCGTAACGACGACGTCCTCTACGTCTGCTACGACAACGAGGCGTACATGAACACCGGCGTCCAGCGATCCGGAGCGACGCCGCCGGCCGCGCGCACCGCCACCACCGAGGCGGTCGGTCCGCAGCCTGGCAACCGGTTCGGCACCGGCAAGGACATGCCACGCATCGCCATGGCACACGAGATCCCCTATGTCGCGACGGCAACAGTCGCCGAGCTGCACGACCTCGAGGCGAAGGTCGAGAAGGCCATGTCCCTGCACGGAGCCCGTTACCTCCATGTCCTCGTGCCGTGCCCGCTGGGCTGGGGCTCGGCGCCCTCCGACACCATCAACCTCGCGCGACTCGCCCAGCGCAGCGGCCTGTTCCCGCTGTTCGAGGCCGAGCACGGTGAGGTCACCGCCGTCCTGCCGATCCGCGGCCAGGTCCCGGTCGAGGACTACCTCCGGCCACAGAAGCGCTTCGCCCACCTGTTCGGCGACCCGCCGAACACCCAGGTGCTCAGCCAGCTGCAGCAACTCGCCGACCGCAACATCGCGCGGTACGGC
>JAYTOZ010000097.1:0-3105 GCA_043747515.1 Frankiales bacterium
GTCGTGCTTGCGGGTCTGGCAGCAGTCGACCTGGCCGCGGCCGACCGGCTGCGCGGCGCGGACGCCAGCGACCGACCGGGCAACCAGGACCGCACGGCCACCGACCGGGTGCGACATGGTCTTTGCCGGACCGCCACGAAGTGCGGCGCCATCGCCCTCGGTTTCGCGCTCGCCCTCTCGGTGGCCGGGGCGGTGCTGGGCAATCGGGCGGCTGCGGCCGCCCTCCTCACCGTCGCTGCGGTCGTGGCCGGGCTCGCCGTGCGGGTCCGGCCGGCGGCTGCCGGTGTCGTGCCGCTGCTCGCCGCCGCGGCCACGGTGTTGCTGCGGCCGGCGGTGACCGGGGAGCAGTTGCCCCTCGTGCCGGCCGCGGTGGGCCTGCTCGGCCTGCTGGTCGTGGGCCTGCTTCCCCGAGCCCGCCGCACCGAAGCCGCCGCCGGGGCGCTGCTTGCAGCGCTCGCCGCCGTCGTGGCCGAGCGCGAACCGGTCCTCACCGCCCTCGCCGGGCCGGTGAGCTGGCTCGCAACACCCTGGACCCTTGCCTCGGGATCGACTGCACGACAAGCCGTCTCGGCTCATGAGGCGTGGGTGGGCACCCTGGCCACCCTCGTCACCGTCGTCATCGCCGCGGCCTGCGTCGTGACGGCCGGGCTGGTGCTCGACCGGCTGCGGGACGCGCTGCTGCCGGCCGGCGCGCTCGCCGCCGTGGCAGCACTCCTGCTGCCGCTGGGCCTCGGCACGTCCTACGAGTTGGGCCTGGTGCTGCTGCTGGTCGTCTCGGCGGCGCTCGCCGGTGCGGGTCTGTCCGTCGGTCGGGCGACCGGTGCGGCGATGGCGCTGACCGGCGGCGCGACCGGCCTGCTCGCGGTCCTCTGGTCGACAGCCGACCAGGGCGCGACCCTCGCGGTGCTCCCGGTCGCCGCCCTGGTGGCAGCCGGTCTCGCGGTCCGGGTGCAGCAGAGCGCCGCGGTCGCGGCCCTGCTGGCCGGCGCTGAGTTGGCTGCCGTGGGCGCCGCGCAGGGCCTGGCAGCCGAGCAGGTCGGCGGCCTGCTGCTGGCGGCGGTCGCGGTCTGCCTCGGGGCGTCCCTGGTCGTCCGGCGCCTGCCGCTCGAGGTCGCCGCCGGTGGGCTCGCGGCGGTCGCGGTGATGCTCACGACCGCAGACCCAGGCTGGCTGTCCTGGTCGCTCGCGGCCTCCGGGCTTGGCTGTCTCGTCCTCGCGATGCGCCCCGACCGACGGCAGGTCGCGGCGATCGGTGGGCTGCTGCTGTCGGCGTCGAGCTGGGTCCGGTTGGCCGAAGCGCACGTGACGGCCCCGGAGCCCTACGTCCTGCCACTCGCCGTCGTGGCGCTCGCGCTCGGCCATCTGCGCCGTCGCTCGCAGCCGGGGGTCGGCTCGGTCCCGGCGTACGGGCCGGGGCTCTCGCTGCTGCTCGTGCCGTCGCTGCTGGCGTCGCTGTCCGGTACGCCGACCCGGGGCCTGCTGCTGCTGCCCGTCGCCGCCCTCGTGGTGGCGCTCGGTCGCGGCCTGCGCGCCCCGCTGCTGCTCGGCGGCGGCGTGCTGGTCGTTGACGCACTGAACCTGCTGCTGCCCTACGCCAGCTCGGTGCCCCGCTGGACGCTGCTCGCGGCGGTCGGCACCGCCCTGGTCGTGCTGGGTGCGACCTACGAGCAGCGCCGCAGCGATCTGGACCGGCTGCGCACCAGGTTCGCCGCGATGGAGTAGTCAGCACGCATGACGACCGAGATCCAGCGGCTCCTGCGCCTCGACGTCTGGGCGGTCGTCGGCCTGTCGACCAACCAGGCGCGCGCGGCCTGGGACGTGGCGAGATTCCTGCGGTCGCACGGCAAGCGGGTGGTCCCGGTGCACCCCAGCTCGCCGTTCGTCCACGGCGAGCAGGGCTACGCCTCGCTGGCCACGATCCCCTTCCCGATCGATGTCGCCGACTTCTTCGTGCGCTCGTCGCTGGTCGGGGCCCTCGTCGACGAGGCCCTCGCGATCGCCGTCAAGGGAGTCTGGCTGCAGGTCGGTGTCGTGGACACCTTGGCGGCCGACCGGGCCCGTGCCGCCGGGGTGGACGTCGTCATGGACACCTGCCCGAAGCTGGAGTGGGCGGCCTCAGGCCCCCGCTAGCCGGGCCTGCAGCGCGGCATCCTTGGCCCGTGCGCTGTCGGCCAGCCGGGCCTGGAACGTTGTCATCGCGGCGCGCAACCCCGGGTCGGCGACGGCCAGGATGCGTACGGCGAGGAGCCCCGCGTTGCGCGCCCCACCGATCGAGACGGTGGCGACGGGCACCCCCGCCGGCATCTGCACGATCGACAGCAGGGAGTCCATGCCGTCGAGGTGCCGCAGCGGCACCGGGACGCCGATGACCGGCAGCGGCGTCATCGAGGCGACCATCCCGGGCAGGTGGGCGGCCCCACCTGCGCCGGCAATGACGACCCGCACCCCCCGGCCGGCGGCCGCCGACGCATAGTCCAGCATGTCGCCCGGCGTACGGTGGGCGGAAACCACGCGCACCTCATGGTCAACCGAGAACTCCTGCAGGGCAACCGATGCAGCCTCCATCACCGGCCAGTCGGAGTCGCTGCCCATGACGATCGCGACAGTCACGGCCACTGCCCGCTCCTGAGGAAGTCGGCGCCGGCCCGGGCCCGGGCGCGTACGTCGGGAAGGTCGTCGCCCAGTGCGGTCACGTGCCCGATCTTGCGGCCGGGCCGGATCTGCTTGCCGTAGAGATGCACTTTCAGGCCGGGGTCGCGCCCGAACAGCAGGTGCAGCCGGTGGTCCAGGTCTGGCTCGCCGGCGCCACCCAGGACGTTGGCCATCGCGACCCAGGGCGCGGTCGCGGTCGTCGCGCCCATCGGGTAGTCAAGGACGGCCCGCAGGTGGTTCTCGAATTGCGAGGTCCGTGCGCCCTCGATCGTCCAGTGCCCACTGTTGTGCGGGCGCATAGCGAGCTCGTTGACGAGCAAACCGGCCGGCGTCTCGAACAGCTCGACGGCCAGTACGCCGACGACGCCGAGCTCGTCGGCCAGGCGCAGCGCCAGCTCCTGCGCCTGCAGGGCGAGCTCCTCGGACAGCCCCGGGGCCGGAGCGACCACCTCG
>JAYTOZ010000098.1:0-1981 GCA_043747515.1 Frankiales bacterium
GATGGGCCGTTCGCCACCCTGCCCGCGACGATCAACGAGATCAACCTCGACAGCCAGAAGCTCAAGGTGCTGGTGTCGATCTTCGGCCGCGAGACGCCGGTCGAGCTGTCCTTCAACCAGGTCGCCAAGCTCTAGCTCCGGCTCCCGTCACCGAGAAAGAATCTGCACATGCCTCCCAAGATCAAGAAACTCTCTGCCGTGATCAAGCTGCAGATCAAGGCCGGTATCGCCACCCCGGCCCCGCCCGTGGGCCCAGCGCTCGGGCAGCACGGCGTCAACATCATGGAGTTCTGCAAGCAGTACAACGCGGCGACCGAGAGCCAGCGGGGCGACATCGTCCCCGTCGAGATCTCGGTCTTCGAGGACCGCTCGTTCACGTTCGTCACCAAGACGCCGCCGGCGGCGCGCATGATCCTCAAGGCCGCCGGGGTCGACAAGGGCTCGCCGACGCCGCACAAGACCAAGGTCGCGACCATCTCCCAGGCCCAGGTGCGGGAGATCGCGACCACCAAGATGGAGGACCTCAACGCCCGTGACCTCGACGCGGCCGCCCTCATCATCGCGGGCACGGCTCGTTCGATGGGCATCACCATCAAAGGCTGACGCCAGCGCCACCACCTGCACCGCCTGTGGGAGGACGCCGACCGTCGGCGCCCGTCATCACCACGACACCCCTGGAGAGCCATGAAGCGCAGCAAGGCCTACCGCGCCGCCGCGGAGAAGTTCGACATCGACACCGTCTACAGCCCGCTCGAGGCGATCCGGCTCGCGAGGACGACGAGCACCACCAAGTACGACGCGACCGTCGAGGTGGCGATGCGGCTCGGTGTCGACCCCCGCAAGGCCGACCAGATGGTCCGCGGGACGGTCAACCTGCCGCACGGCACCGGCAAGACTGCCCGGGTGATCGTCTTCGCGACCGGTGACCGGGCCGCCGAGGCGGTCGCCGCCGGCGCCGACGAGGTCGGCAGTGACGATCTGATCGAGAAGATCCAAAAGGGCTTCCTCGACTTCGACGCCGCAGTCGCGACGCCGGATCAGATGGGCAAGGTCGGCAAGATCGCCCGGATCCTCGGCCCGCGCGGCCTGATGCCGAACCCGAAGACCGGCACGGTGACGGCGGACGTCACCAAGGCCGTCGGCGATATCAAGGGCGGCAAGGTCAACTTCCGGGTCGACAAGCAGGCGAACCTGCACCTGGTGATCGGTAAGGCAAGCTTCGACGAGAAGTTGCTGATCGAGAACTACGGCGCCGCGCTCGACGAGATCGGCCGGGCCAAGCCGTCGGCCGCCAAGGGCAAGTATCTCAAGAAGATCACCGTCACCACCACCATGGGCCCTGGCATCCAGGTCGACCCGAACAAGACGCGCAACCTGCTCGAGGACGGTAGCGACACCCGCCCGGAGTAGCCCGCTGCTAGGATTTCGTCAGCCCAAGACCGCTGGTCATCTGCCCCTTCGGGGGTGGCTGAAGGCCCCGCTCACGCGGGCGACCCGCGCAGGTGACACGGACAGTTCCCGACCGTCGAGGTCGGGTCGCTGACGCCCCGTGCGCCACCTGCGCCGGGGCGTTCCTCGTGAGTGGATGCCACACCGGCGCCCACCCCGAGAGGAGGCCCATGGCCGCCGACACCACCGACTCCGTCACCGACGGCGTGGTGCACGCCCGAGCCACCGTTCGGCCCGACAAGGCCCGAGCGGTGACCGCACTCACCGAGTCCTTCCGGGACTCGACCGCCACGGTGCTGACCGAGTACCGCGGGCTCACCGTCAAACAGATCACCGAGCTCCGCGTCGCCCTGGGCGCCGAGACGACGTACACGGTGGTCAAGAACACCCTCACCAAGCTGGCCGCGGCCGGCGCTGGCCTCGACGGACTCGTCGGCCTGCTCGAGGGCCCGACCGCCGTCGCGTTCGTGGCCGGCGAGCCGGTGATGGCCGCCAAGGCGCTGCGCGACTACGCCAAGACCCACCCTGCGCT
>JAYTOZ010000099.1:0-5001 GCA_043747515.1 Frankiales bacterium
AACTTCACATCCGCCGATGTCATCGGCTGGCCGTTTTGAAACTTCACGCCCGGGCGGAGCTTGAACGTCCAGGACAACTTGTCGGTCGACAGCGTGTAGCTGGTCGCCAACCACGGCTTCACGTTCTTGCCGTCCTCGGTGACGGTGTAGAGCGGCTCCATTATCTGCTCGAAGATCCAGATGGAGTCGTTGTCGAACGTCATGGTGTTGTCCATGGACTTTGCATCCAGGGCCTTGACGATGACCAGGTCACCCCCCTTGGTGGCCGTCCCCGACGTGGTCTTGCCCGTCGAGGAGGACCCGCCGCAGGCCGACAGGCCGAGGGACAGTGCGAGGGCGGTTCCGATGGCGCGACGCATGGGGTCCTCCGTGACAATGGTGCGCTGGTTCTCGTAGGCCGTACCTTCCCGACTGACATCTCAGCTGTCAATCAGTTGATCTGGATGTAACACGACGGGAGACCCGTGCGCTTCACAGTCATCGGTAGCGGCGCCGTCGGAGGCACCGTCGGGGCACACCTGGTGCGGTCCGGCCACGAGGTGCTCTTCTGCGACACCGACGTCGTCCACGTGCAGGCGATAGCCCGTGACGGACTGCGACTTGACGGCCCGGCCGAGACGTTCAGCGTGCCCACCCGGGCGGTCCTGCCCGCGGACCTGCCCGACGAGCTCGGCGTCGTACTCCTGTGCGTGAAGACTCAGCACACGCGGGAAGCGGTCGCGTCCGTGGTCGGCCGGCTCGGTCCGCAGGGATACGTCCTCACCTTGCAGAACGGCCTGACCACCCAGATCGTCGCCGACGCCGTCGGCGCCGACCGGGTGGTCGTCGGCGTCGTCAACTTCGGCGCGGACCTCATCGGTCCCGGGCGGGTCAGGCAGGGCAACGTCGCGACCTTGCGTGTGGGCGAGCCCTCCGGACCGGTGAGCCAGCGTGTCCGGGATCTCGTCGAGGCGCTGCCGTGGGCCGAGGCCAGCGACAGCATCCTGGGCTACCTGTGGGCAAAACAGGCGTACGGCGCAATGCTGTGCGCCACCGCGGTGTCGGACCTGGCCATCGCCGACGCGTTTGCCGATCCGGCGTACCGGCCGTTGTTCACGGCGCTGGCCCGCGAGGTGCTCGCCCAGTCGCCGGTGCTGCCGGTCGCCTTCGACGGGTTCGATCCTGCGGACCTCGAGGGCTCCATCGACCGGTTGGTCGACTTCAACCTGGCCAGCACCAAGACACACACGGGCATCTACCGGGACCTCACGGTGCGGCGCCGGCCTACCGAGGTAGAGAGCCTGCTGGGCGATCTCACCGGCCCGCTGACCGCGCACGTCGGTCTGCTCATCAGGGCGATCGAGCGCGGCGAGCGGCGCTGCGAACGGGCTGGGCTGGATCTGCTGGCGGCCTACGAGGCGGCCGAGCGGCTGGGCCGGCCGCTCGACGCCGTCGTGTCACTGCTGCCCGCTCCGGCGCGGGCGACGGCCGGCCCGCTGCTGGGCGTAGCGGTCGCCATCAAGGACATGATCGACGTGGCCGGGCAGCCGCGCGGCAACGGCAACCCGACCTCGATGGACGGACCGCCGCGCCCGATGGACGCGCCCGTCGTGGCCCGGCTGCGGACGGCTGGCGCGGACGTGTTTGCCCTCAGCAGCCTGCTCGAGTACGCAGCCGGGGCCCAGCATCCAGACCTCGGCGAAGCCCGCAACCCGGTCGACCCGAGCCGGACCGCCGGCGGATCCAGCGGCGGATCGGCCGCCCTCGTCGGGGCCGGGGTCTGCCGACTCGCCGTCGGCACCGACACCGGCGGCTCGGTGCGCATCCCAGCCGCCTACTGCGGGGTGGTCGGGCTCAAACCGACCTACGGTCTGCTACCCGTCGAGGGTGTGGAGCCGCTTGCTCCCACCTGCGACCACGTCGGTCTGCTCGCCAGTGACTCGGTGATCCTGCGCCTGGCCCTCGCGGCCCTCACCGGGACCGCACCTGGGCCGCCGCTGGGCGGTCCGCTGCGCCTTGGGCTGGTGCGCCATCAGCTCGACCATCCAGCTGTCCAGCCGGACGTCGCCGCCGCCGTACGGGCAGCTCTGGAGCTGGTACGTGCCAGGGGGCACGCGATCATCGAGGTTGACGGGCGCGTGCTGGACGAGCTCGGCGGGCTCCTCGGGCCGATCGTGCTGCACGAGGCCTGGCTGACGCACCGGGACCGCTTCGCGGCCGACCCAAGCAGGTATGGACCCGAGACCCGGCGCCTGCTCGAGCAGGCGTCGACGGTCGGGGTTGCTGACTACCAGCAAGCGTTGACCCGGCGCAGCGCCCTGTTGCCAGTCGCCGGCCGGTTGCTCGATGACATCGACGCCCTCGCAGGCCCCTGCGTGCCGTTTGTTGCGCCGCTCACCACGCCGCCATTTGACACCGCGGCCGGGGACCTCGAGGGCCTGTTCACCGGTGCGTACGACGTGACCGGCCAGCCGGCGCTGTCACTGCCCTGCGGGACAGGGGCCGACGGGCTGCCGGTCGCGCTGCAGCTCGCCGGGCGCACCGGCGAAGACGACCGGCTGATGGCAGTCGCCGAGGTGATCGAGCAGTGCCTCAGAACAGATCCTGGAGTCCGCCGCGGGCCCGGGTGACGAGCTGGGCCACCGCGGCCTCGGCGGCGTCCGGGTCGCGACGCCGGACCGCGTCCACCAGGCATACGTGCGGCTGCACGTGGCCGTCAACCACCACGCGATTGCGGTGGCAATAGCGCCAAAACCGAAGGTTGTGCAGCAGCATCGTCTCGGCCACGGGGTACAGGTAGGGATTGCGAACCAGCTCGGCCAGCCGCGCGTGCGCCCGGTAGTCGACCTCTAGGAACTTCAGGTAGTCCCCCGACTCCCCTGCCGCGTCGACGTCGCCGAATAACTGGGCGAGTTCGGCGATATCGTCGTCCGAAGCCTTGGTGCAGACTTCGCGGACGAGCCCGGTTTCGAGCACTCCGCGGGCCTCGAGCATGCTGACGACGTCGCTGAGGCTCATGCTGGCGACGACCATGCCGCGGCGCGGCACCACGGACAGGAAACCCTCGCGGGCCAGTCGGGCCACGGCCTCGCGAACCGGCATGCGTCCCAGGCCGACGTCGCGCGAGAGCTGCAGCTCGTTGACCAGGACACCGGGCGGGTAGGTGAGATCGACGATCCGGTCGCGCAGCAGGGCGTGGGCGACCTCGCTCGCACGCGAAGGTGCCTCGACGTCCATGCTGCTCGCCTCCCCGGGTCGGGCAGTTGTTGGCCGGCCGCCGACGGCTCGACTGGGACACGTGCGAGGCAGCTCGACATCACAGCGGTCGCAGGTGGAGCCCGGTCGGGCGCCCTACCGGTTCGAGCGTAGCGGGGTGGCCGACCTCGTCGATGGCCAAGTCGGTCTGCGCGCTGCCGCTTGATCAGGTCCGCGACGAGGAGCTTGGCCCCTTCCCGCGACCCTGACCGGTCGGTGAGACACCTTCGGCTCGCACGATCGGCGAACCAAGGCTGACCTGGTGGCCCGAGCTATCGATGTCCAGTTCGAGGTCGTGCCTGTGCAGATGCCGAGCGCGGCCGCCCACGAGTTCGCCTTTTCTTGGGCGTCGACGGTGGGCCCAGCGTGACCGGCGGCCGACGGCTGAGCGGGCGAACCGCAGTGGTCCCCCGGTGTTGCCTCCGGCATCGGTGCCGGAGTCGCCGTGGCGCCCGCTCGCGAGGGCGCCGACGTCGCGGTCGTGGACCTGGCGAACGAGGCGGCGGCGTGACCGGTCCCAGCCGCGATCGGGCAGTGCGGACGGCGTGCGTTGTTCGTCCGCGTCGACGTCAGCGACGAATCAGCCGTCCGGACGATGGTCGACACCGTGCTGGCGCAATTCGGCCGGGTCGACATGCTTGTCAACGACGCCGGCATCTCCATTCAGCACCTCGTGGAGGACATGCCCGTTCAGGACTGGGATCGCGTGCTGTCCGTCAACCTACGAGGGACCTACTTGCGCACCCGCGTCCTGCTTGGGCAGATACTCGAACGCGATCCTGGTGGGATCATCAACATCGCCTCTCAACTGGGCCAGATCGGGGGCGCCGAGGTGGCCCAGCATGCCGCCAGCAAGACCGCGGTGAGCGGCTTCACGAAGTCGCTCGCCCGCGAGGTGTCCGGCCGCGGCGTGCTGGTCAACGCGATCGCTCCCGGCCCGATCCACACGCCGCTGCTGGACGGCGAGACCGAAGCGTGGCGTCGTGCCACGCTCGCCGAACTACCCATCCGGCGCTTCGGCAAGGTCTCGGAAGTGACCCCGACCGCACTGCTGCTCGCCTCCGACGACGGCTCGTACCCCCTCCGCCACGTTGATGTACAGCTCAGACGGTGCCCGCGTTCCCGAGCTGCACTGCTCGGCGCCCGCGCCGGTCGCCGGATCCTGGAAGCGGTGCTGGGCGAGCTCGTCGCTGACGGCGACCTCGACGCGCGGAAGACCACGGACATCGCCCGTCGGATCCTCGGCGCGACCGCCTGGGATCTCAACGGCCTGACCAGCGCCCTGTCGTGAGCCGGTTGCGTGGCAAGCGCTCCTGCATCACCGGTGGTGGTGGCGCCCCGGGGCTGGCCTTTGCCCGCGAGGGAGCGGCCGTCGCAGTGGTCGACGTGGTGGCCGACGCTGCGGAGCAGACCGTGCGGTTGGTGGTCGAGGGGCCCACGCTGGCCTCGTCCATCCGATCCATCGCCCAAGCAACGCCCCACGCAACGGGGTGAGCAGCCGCCATGCAGGCCAGTCCGTCGGTGACCGCTGGTGAAGCGGGTGGTGCGTCGCCTGCCCCGCATGTTCAGCGGCGGCGGACTTCGCGTGGCAGCAGCGGCACAGGGGGCGGGCGCCAGGGTTGGTCCGTCGGTGCCGCAACGGCGTCGATTTCCACGCGTAGCCGGTCGATGCTCGCGAGGAGCGCACCGTGCTGCTGCCAGGCCGCTTCGTCGTGGAGGGGGTCGACGAGGAGGAGCGTGCTCAGCTGGTCTCGGTGAAACCACAAC
>JAYTOZ010000100.1:0-5699 GCA_043747515.1 Frankiales bacterium
GTCCCGCGCGCGTCCCGGATCGGGGCCAGACCTGCGCTGCCGATGGCCTGGTCGACCTGCCCTACCCGCCAGGCCCGGCCCATCGTGTCGCTCACCACGACGGCGACCGTGCGGCCGGACAGCCGCCCGAGGTCGTCTCGCAGCTGCTGGGCGCTGGCATCGGGATCAATCGGCAGCAGGGCGATCTCGTCCGGTTGGACGTTGCTTGCATCAACCCCGGCGGCGGCCAGCACGAACCCGTGCCGGGTCTCGGCGATGGTCGTCGTGCCGCGTCGGGCGACGACACGGGCGGTCTCGGCGACCACCGCCTGCAGGCGGGCGGCCTCCCGGTCGTCACCAGCTGGCAGCAGGCGCCCCTCGGCCTTGCTCACGACCTTGCTCGTGACCACGACCACATCGCCGTCGTGCAATGCGATCTGCTCGACCAGCAGCGCGGCGAGATCGTCACCGGGGCGTACGTCGGGCAGGCCGCGCACCGGCAGGACGACGTAACCGTCAGACACCGGCAAGGTCCAGTGCCGCCCTTGCCATCGCCGCGGTCGCCTCAAGGTCGTGCATGAGCAGCGGCACGGCCCGCACCTCCACCCCGGGCACGGTCGCGCCCGTGTCGCCGGTGTCGACGAGCCAGCCGTCGAGCAGCGCGCTGCCGTAGTGCCGGCCGACCGCCTCGGCGCTGGTCTCGACCCCGATCGCAGCGAGGCAGGCGTCGGCCATCCCCCGCACCGGCGCGCCACCGACGATCGGCGACAGCCCGACGACCCGTTTGCCCTCGAGCGCCTCGCGGATCCCCTTCACCTGCAGGATCGTGCCGATGCTGACCACCGGATTGCTCGGGGGGAGCAGCACGACGTCGGCTCCATCGATGGCCTCCAGCACCCCGGGCGCCGGGGTCGCGGTCTCGGCCCCGACGGCGACGATGGCGTGCGCCGGCAGCGCGGCCCGGTGCCGGACCCACCACTCCTGGAAGTGGATCGCCCGCCGGCCACCCGGCAGGTCGACCGTGACGTGCGTCTCGACCCGGTCGTCACTCATCGGCAGCAGGTTCGCCCTGGGTTGCCACCGCTCACACAGGGCAGCGGTGACCGCACTGAGTGGGAAGCCGGCATCCAGCATCTGCCGGCGGACCAGGTGGGTGGCCAGGTCGCGGTCGCCGAGCCCGAACCAGGCGGCCGGCGCGTCGTACGCCATCAACTCGCTCCTGGTGGTGAAGGTCTCGTCCTGGCGGCCCCAGCCGCGCTCCTCGTCGATGCCGCCGCCGAGGGTGTACATCACGGTGTCGAGGTCGGGGCAGATCCGCAGGCCGTACAGGCTGATGTCGTCGGCCGTGTTGACGATGACGCTGAGCGTTGCGTTGGGCACAGCGGCCTGCAGGCCGCGCAGGAACCTCGCGCCGCCGATCCCGCCGGCGAGCGCCACAATTTTCATGGGGTCAGTCTGCCAGGATCGGCCAGACCGCGGGCCAGACGTAGGGTCGATGGAGTCGTGCGCTGGCCAGGGCGGCGACCCGAGGAGGCGTGCGCAGCGCAATGGAACCCGACAGCCTGGCAGCGCGGATCGAGCAACTGTTCGCAGCCGACAGCGATGCACCCGAGAGGGCCGGTCTCACTGCTGTTCTCGCCGAGCTGGCCCTCTTGCGCGCCGATCTCGACGGGTTGTCGGTGCGGCTGACCGGCGCGGTCGCGGCGGCCCGGATCGAGACCGGCGCGGTCGTACGCCGGGTCGCCGAGCTCGGCGGCGACCTGCGGCGGCTGACGACCCAGCGGCAGCAGGACACCGAGCTCACCGCCGCGGCGCAGGCAGCGACCGGCGAGGCCCGCGCCGCGCTCGAGGCCAGGATGGCCGTCCTGGAGGACACCCTCGATGCTTTGGCCGAGCGGCTTGAGGCGCTCGCCCGGGACGGCGCTCACACCACCCGAGACCAACTCCGTGCGCTGATCACGACGGCGGCCGGCATCGAGCGCCGACTGGACGCGATTGGGCCGGCCGGTGCAGACCTCAAGGACGCGACGAAAAGCGACGAAAGGTGACCGGTCACGGTCCGATCTGCACCACGGGCCGGTCCGCCGTCGCCAACCTGGAGCCTGATGCCTGCCGCTGCCCGCCGCATCGTCGGTCGGTCCTGGGTGGCCGGCACCAACCGGGCGACCGCCTGGTCGGTCCTCGGCGTCGCGCTCGCCGTGTTCGCCCTCGGGTTGCTGGCCGTGACACTGGCGCCGGCGGGTTCACACGTCGCCGTATGGTGGCCGGCGGCAGGGGTCTCGGTGGCTGCAGTGGCGGCGTCCGGGGGCACCCGCCGGCGAAGTCTCCTGCTTGCGATCGCGCTGGCGAGCCTGTCCGCGAACCTCGTCGGCGGTCGGTCGTTGGCGCTCGCCGGGTGCTTCGCCCTCGCGAACACAGCTGAGGCGGCGCTCGCCGGTTGCTGGCTCGGCCGACAAGGGCGGCCCGGGATGACCACGATGCTCGACCTGGGCCGGCTGCTGATGTCGGCGACCG
This sequence comes from Frankiales bacterium, assembly GCA_043747515.1. Lineage (GTDB taxonomy): Bacteria > Actinomycetota > Actinomycetes > Mycobacteriales > SCTD01 > JAYSQK01. Next base: position 2,494 of record JAYTOZ010000100.1, read on the forward strand.
CGGGGGCGCTGCTGGCGGGGGTCATCGCGGCGACCGCGGTCTGGGGGCTGCGGGGCGGCGTGCTGTGGGCGACTTGTCTGTCGGTCGCGGCCTCGCACAGCGCCGCTGTCCTGGTCATCGTCCCCCTGATTATGCGGGCGCCGGCCGACCATCGGGCCCGGCGCCGGTGGGAGTCGTCGGCGCAGTGGGTCGCGGTGCTCGTCGTGGTGGGCGCGGTCTTCGCGCCGGGCCAGCGGCTCCCGCTGGCGTTCGTCGCGATTTCGGTGCTCGTGTGGGCCGGCCTACGCCTCGGCGTCCGGGCCGCGACGGCGCAGCTGGCCGTCGTAGGGGTGCTGGTGACCGTCATGACGGCCCAGGGTGGCGGGCCCTTCGTGCGGACCGGCCAGCCGGGCGCGCCCGGGGTGGCCAGTGGCCTGGTGCAGCTGTTCCTGCTGGCGAGTGCGCTGGTCGTCCTGACCCTGGCGGTCACGGTGGCCCAGCGCGAGGCCGCACTGGCGGCGGTGTCGGCCAGCCAGCAGTTCCTGACCGCCCTCATCGACACCCTGGACGTCGGCATCATCTCCACGGACGCGACCGGCCGGCCGACGATGTTCAACCGGCTGACCCGCGAGCTGCACGGCTCGGTCACCGACGGGCTGGGCGAGCGCGGCTCGGTGCCGGGTGGGTGGTGCCGCGCCGAGGACGTGCCACGACGGTTCGCACTGCTGCGCTCGGACGGCGTGACACCGCTGCCGCTCGCCGAGGTGCCGATCACCCGGGTACTGGCCGACGGTGAACTGCACGGGGCCGAGCTCGTGGTCGCAAGGGCTGGCCGCCCGCCCAGACACCTCGTCGTCCACGGCCGCACGATCCAGGCCGAGGACGGCACCCTGCTCGGGGCGGTCACCGCATCGCACGACGTCACGATGCTCAAACAGCGTGAGGCCGAGCTCCAGACGGCGCTGGCGGCGTTGGCAGACCAGCGACGCTTCGACGAGGCGGTGCTGGAGGTCGTCACGGCCGGGGTGCTGGCGTGCGACGCCGACGGGACCATCGTGCTGCGCAACGCAGCGCAGAGACGAATCACCGGCGTCGACTCGGGCCCCAACCCGCAGCCGGGCCGGCAGGTCCTGGGTGCCGACGGCACGGCGCTGCCACCGGATCGGTGGCCGCTGACCCGGGCGCTGGCCGGCGACGACGTCACCGATCTACCGCTGAAGATCGGGCCGGCAGGGGCGCCACTGCACGACGTGGTGGTCACCGCGCGCCAGATCCACGGCACGGACGGACGCCTGCTCGGGGCGGTGTCGGCGTTGACCGACGTGACCTCGGAGCGGGCCATCCAGGACCGGCTGCGCGAAGGCGTGGCATTCCACGACGCGGTCCTCGCCGCCAGCCCGGACATGATCTACGTCATCGACGCTCAGAGCAACGCGGTCGAGTGGGCCTCGCGGAATTTGACCGAGATGCTGGGCTTCAGCCAGGAACAGCTGCACGCAATGGGCGACAACGTCGTGGCCGCGCTGGTCCACCCCGAGGACGCGGCGCACATGTTGGCCGCCACCACCGCGGCTCGAGCGCTCGCGGACGGGGAGGTGCTGCAGATCCGCTACCGGCTCAAGGGTGGCAACGGGCAGTACTGCTGGTACTCCCGACGGGTGACGCCGTTCTCCCGAGACGATGCCGGCAGGGTGCGCCAACTGCTGGGCATCGCCCGTGACATCAGCGAGACGATCGAAGTCGAGCAACGCCTCACCGACGTCGCCCTGCACGATGCGTTGACCGGGCTGCCGAACCGGCGGCTGCTCGCCGACCGGCTCGGCGCCGCCCTGACCGGCGCCACCCGCAGTGGCGAGCAGATCGCTGTGCTGTTCTGCGACCTCGACGGCTTCAAACACGTGAACGACACGGCGGGCCACGCAGCCGGCGATGTCGTCCTGACCACAACCGCCAGCCGGTTGCAGGCCGTCCTGCGACCCGAGGACACCGTTGCCCGGGTCGGCGGCGACGAGTTCGTCATTGTCCTGCGGCCGACCCGCAGCCGCTTCGGTCCTGCGTCGGGGCTGGCCGCGGACGGCGTCGCGCAGCGACCGGCGGACCCGAGGGCGGCCACCAAGATGATCGCCCGGCGGATCACCCAGGCGCTGCGTCAACCGATCGAGATCGACGGGACGGCGCACGTCGTCACGGTCAGCATCGGCGCAACGTTTGCGCGCGCCGGCGACGACCCCGAAACCACCCTGCGCGACGCGGACAGTGCGATGTACGAGGCAAAGGCCAGGGGCAAAGACCGTCTGGTGCTCTTTGACCAGGCCGCGGTCGACAGCCGAACTGGCGCGCCGACGACCCGCAGCCGGCGCGAGCCGGTCAGGTCCTGACCCCCACCGGCGAGGTGCCGGCGGACGGTGCCCTTAGCGGTAGCAGTAGGAGTCCGAGGACGCGTCGCCGCCCTGGAGGCGCACCTGATGCACCCGCAAGCCCCGGAAGGCATCGCCGTGCGGGAAGCACTTCTCGTCGAGGGTGAGTCCGCCGTGCACCGGGTCGGTGTCCATCTTGGCGAGCCAACTGCCCACGCCGTCGGGATAGAACTGGTCGTCCCAGGCGCCGTAGAGCGAGTTCGTGACGTAGATGCGGCGACCGTCGCGGCTGACCTCGACCATCTGCGGACCACCGGCGAGGCGCTCCGACGGTGCTGCCGGGTGCGCGGTGCGCCGGACGATGCCGCCCAGCCGGACCGACCCGACCTGTTTCGGCGCGGTTGGGTCGGAGACGTCGTACTGCTTGAGTTCGCCGGTGCCCCAGCAGGACACGTACAGCATCTGGTCGTCAACGGACAGGTCGATGTCGGTGACGAGCGGCGGGACGGCGCCGAACGGCTTGAGGGCGGGTGGCAGATCGGCCGGGTCTGCGGGCTCGGCCGGGATGGTGATGACTTTGTCCACCTTCCAGTTCGACCCGTCGCGGTACCACCGCCACACCGAGGCCGACAGGTCGGCGGTGGACACCACGACACCGACGAAGCCCCAGGTCGCGTCCGGGTCGTGTGACGGGCGCAGCTCCAGCGCCATCTGGTGCTCCGCGCCGAGGTCCACGGTCTGCAGGTTGCGCCCCTCGGCGAGGTCCCAGAAATGCAGGCAGTGGCCGTATTTCTGGCCGAGCAGCAACTCCGGAACCAGCCCGTCCTCGATCATCGAGGGGGTGCCCCACTCGCTGGTGATCAAGGTGTT
>JAYTOZ010000101.1:0-1885 GCA_043747515.1 Frankiales bacterium
CCGGCCGTCGGTCTGTGGAGGGACTAGCCCTTGCGCTTGGTGATCTGCTCGGTCAGTGCCGGCACCACCGTGTTGAGGTCGCCGACGAGACCGAAGTCCGCCAACTCAAAGATCGGCGCCTCCGGGTCCTTGTTGATCGCCACGATCGTCTTGCTGGTCTGCATCCCGGCCCGGTGCTGGATCGCGCCGGAGATGCCGGCCGCGATGTAGAGCTGCGGCGAGACGGTCCGGCCGGTCTGGCCAACCTGGTTCTGGTGGGGGTACCAGCCGGCGTCGGTCGCGGCGCGTGATGCGCCGACGGCCGCACCGAGGGAGTCGGCGAGCGCCTCGATGATGGAGAAGTTCTCCGGCGAGCCGACACCGCGGCCACCCGAGACGACGATGCTCGCCTCACCGAGATCCGGCCGACCGCCCTTACTCTCGACGACACTCTCGATGATCCGGGAGGCCTTGGCCAGGTCCGACACCGCGACGGCGACCTGGACGACCTCGGCGGCGCCCGCTTGTTCAACCGGCGGGGTGCTGTTGGGGCGGATCGTGATGATCGGCGTGCCGACGGTGACCTTCGACCTCACGACGACGCCACCACCGAACACCGACTGGGTCGTGGTGCCGTCTGCGTCCAGGGCCACCGCGTCGGTGAGGATGCCGCTGCCGGTCTTGATCGCAACGCGGGCGGCAACCTCCTTGGACTCGGCGGTCGAGGCCACGATGAGCGCCACCGGCGAGGACTGGGTGACCAGCTGCGCGAGGATCTCAGCCTTCGGAGCCACCAGGTAGCCGGCGATGTCGTCAGACTCGGCGACGTAGACCTTCGCCGCGCCGTACTGAGCGAGCTTGTCGATCGCAGCAGCCGACTGTCCGGGCGCGCCGAGGAAAACCGCGGACGGTTCCCCGAGGGCCCGGGCGGCGGTGAGCAACTCGAAGGTGACCTTCTTGGGAGTGCCGTCGATGTGCTCGACAAGCACGAGTACCTCTGTCATGACTGCCATCCCTCTCAGACGAACTTCTGCGATGCGAGGAACTCGACGACCTTCGTGCCGCCGTCACCCTCATCCTTGACGATCTGACCGGCCTGCCGCGGCGGCCGGTTGCTGAATTCGCTGACCTGGCTGGTGGCGTTCGCCAGACCCACCTTGTCGGCCTCGATGCCAGCGTCGGCCAGCGCGAGCGTCGTCAACGGCTTGCTCTTGGCCGCCATGATCCCCTTGAACGACGGGTAGCGCGGCTCGTTGATCTTCTCGACCACGCTGATGACAGCTGGGGTCGACGCCTCGACGACGTCGTATCCGTTCTCGGTCTGCCGCTCGATCCGGACCGTGCTGCCGTCGGCAGTGACCTTGCGCGCACCAGAGAGCTGCGGGAGGCCGAGTCGCTCCGCCAGCAGCGGGGCCATGATCGCCAGCCGGGCGTCGGTGGACTCCGAGCCGAGCAGGACCAGGTCGTACTCCAGGGTCTCGAGCACCTTGGCGATGGCGTACGACGTCTGGATGGCGCACGAGCCGTGCAGCGCATCGTCGGACAGGTGGACGGCTTTGTCGGCGCCCATCGACAGGGCTTTGCGGATCGTCTCGATCGCGCGGTCGGGGCCCATCGTGAGGATCGTGACCTCGCCGCCCTGGGCCTCCTTGATGCGAAGGGCTTCCTCGACGGCATACTCGTCGATTTCGTTCATGACGACATCGACCGATGCGCGGTCGAGGGTCTTGTCGGCGTCATTGAGCTTGCGCTCGGCCCAGGTGTCGGGGACCTGCTTCACCAGTACGACGATGTTCATGCGCGGGCGCCGACCTCCTCGGTAGGGGTTGCGCGGATTGCCCGCGCAGGGCTTGGTCTGAGGGTCCCGGCCACGTTGCCGGGCTGCAACTCGGGGTGCATTTGCGAG
>JAYTOZ010000102.1:0-2333 GCA_043747515.1 Frankiales bacterium
CAGGGTCAGCAGGGCGAGGGTCTGGTCCATGTGGTCGTGCTCGGTGACGATGACGGTGTGGATCTGCCAGCGCCGCAGATCACCCCGCAACTGGCCGAGAAATGTCGGGGTATAGCGCGGCAGCGGCCGGCCCAGCACGATCCGGCGCAGTGCCCCCGAGACCGCGGACGGCACCCCGCCGAAGGTCGGCCGGCCGTCGCTGCCGGGTGTGAGGACATAGCCGCCCGGGCTCTTGAAGCGCATGCCGGTCGTCGCCTGCCACAGCTCCGGGCGGCTGTCCGCGCGGTTGGGAAAAGGCACCATGAGCGCGACGCTGCCCTCGGGAATCTGCTTCACCGCAGCCGAGCGGTAATACGCCGGAACCTTCGTGTCGTGGTAGTCCCAGGCCAACTGCGGCGCCAGCGGCGCCAACGCGATCAGGGCGAGACCGGCTGGCAGCGTGCGCGACAGGGCGCCGCCGCCATCCATTCGGGCATGCAACCGGTCCAACCCGATCGCGAGCAGCGCACCGGCGAACAACGACGTGAACAGGGCCAGCCGGGTCGGTGTGATGCTTTCCAGCAGCGCTAGACGTTGGAAAGCGCCGAAGGGCAGGGCGAAGTCGGTGACGGTCCCGTTGACATGCAGGTGGCTGCCGAGCGACAGCACAAAGGTCACGAGCAGCAGCACGGACAGGGCCCGGACGGTCGCCACCCGGCGATGCACCAGCAGCACCAGCAGCAATGCCACGATCAGCGTGATCCCGAGGTAGGCACCGTTCTCCGACAGGTTGCCGGTGAAGCGGGCGGCCACCTCGTTGGTCGCCTCGTTGCGCAACCACACCCGCCGCGACGGGACGACCGCCTCCAACAGGTCGACGCTGAACCGGTCGGTCAACTGCACCGCCCCGTGCAGGGCCTGCGGGCCGAAGAACTCGACGTACAGCGGATAGCCGCCGAGCGCCGCAAAGCTGACCACCGCAGCGAGTGCGCCTGTCCCGGCGTACCTGATCTGTGCGGTCAGTCGGCGGGGGTGCAGCAGGACGAGCACGAGCAGACCAACGAGGCCGATGAGCGCGGCGCTGGCGAGAACCTCTTCGGCGGTGAGCAGTTGCGCTGCGGCGAGGGCGCCGAGCAACGCCCCCCACAGCCAGGCGCGGCCGCGCTGGCGGACGAGCAACTCGTCGAGGCAGAGCAGCATCAGCGGCACCAGCCCGACGAGGTTCATGTGCACGTGCCCGAGCTGCTGCCCCATCATGAACGGGGAGAGTTGGAACAGCAGACCGCCCGCGAACGCCGCCGGGCGCCACGGTGCCCAGCGCCGGATGACGGTGTAGGCCGCCCAGCCGGCCGTCCAGACGCCGACCGCCGACAACACGTTGTAGGTCGCGACCGGCCCGAAGGCGAGCGTCACCGGTGTCATCAGCAGCCCAGGCAACGGCAGGCTGACGTTCCACATGGCGTTGACGCCGTAGGGATAGTTGAGCCAATCGGTGACCAGTGGTGTGTGGCCGTGCGTCACGGCGTACGACGTCCAGGAGAAGAACCAGGTCGTGAAGGCAAGGTCGCCGCAGCCGCAGAACGCCCGCCTGGACGGATTGGTCCAGGCGGGCGCGAGCACCGCGACGGCGACGGCGAGGAAGGTCAGCGAAGGCCAGGCGCGCCGCAACCGGTCGGGGCCGCTCACTGAGGTGGCGCGGGGCGCAGCCGGATCCGGATCAGGATCCACAGCGCCTCGACGCCGTCTTTCCAGGTGAGTTTCTTGCCGTCCGCCCGGGTCCGCGCCTTGTAACTGATCGGCACCTCGTAGGGGCGCATCCCCCGGCGCAGCAGCTTGGCGGTGATCTCGGCCTCCATTCCGAAGCCGGCCGAGCGGATGTCCAGCTCCCGGTAGAGCGCGAGCGGCAGCAGCTTGAAGCACGTTTCGAGGTCGCTGATGTAGGCGTTGTAGAGCACGTTGGCGGCCAGGGTAACGCCCTTGTTGCCCATGACGTACCAGAACGAGAACGCCGTGTGGCTGCCAAATGTCCTCGTCCCATAGACGATCTCGGCCTCACCGGCCAGCACGGGCGCGAGCAGGCTGGGGATCTGCTCGGGGGCGTACTCGAGGTCGGCGTCACAGATGATCATGAAGTCGCCGGTGGCCTGCTCGGCCGCGGTCCGGATGGCCGCCCCCTTGCCGCGGTTGCCGGCGTGCCGGTGCACGACGAGCCGCGGGTCGTGCAACCCGGCGAGCACCTCAGCGGTGCGGTCGGCACTGCCGTCGTCGACGACGACCAGCTCCAGCTCGCATGGGTAGTCGACGTCGAGCACGCGCTTCACCGCCGCAGCGAGCGTCGCCTGCTCGTTGTAGGC
>JAYTOZ010000103.1:0-5162 GCA_043747515.1 Frankiales bacterium
TCACCGGATCCGTGTGTCGTGGGCCCTCCGGTGGTTGCCCCAGAACCGGCGGACTCGGACCCGTTACGTCGCGTCGGTTCGCGCTCCGGCTCGGCGGCGGCGTCACGGCCGCCCACCGACTCGGAGTGCTGCGCCGCCACGCTCTCGGTGGCACGCGAACCGGCAGCCGTGCCGCCATGGCTACCGGACAACCGCCCAACCGGGACGCTGACTGTTCCCGGCGCGGGTGCGACAGCGGTGGTCGGGGAGATTGCCGGCGCGACGTCGCGATCGTCGAGCCGGTGATGCGGGACCGTGAATGGCGTGACGGCCTCGATCGCGTCCGCGACAGCATCCTGCGTCCCCATCGGCAGCCGGCCGTTGGCGGCGGCGACGCCCGCCGAGCCCAGTGTGACCAGGCCGACCAGAGCCGCCGTGACACCGAGCCCGGCCGCCCGTCGGGTCCGGCGGGTCGCCAGATCGGTGACCGCGGCGGGACCCTGTCCGTCGAGCAACAACGCGAGGGCGTCGCTAGGGCGCGGTGCGGGCCCCTCGAGCAGCGCGCGAAGCTCGTCGAGAAGACCGGCGACGGGCTCAAACCCGACGGGCACCGAGCCACCGGCCAGGAAGGCCTCAGCAACGTCTTCGCACAACATCGTCGTCATGTCGAAGCGGTCATCGCCAATGACGGTCACAGGGTTACCGCCCCTTCGACTACGAGTGCCCGGAGCGCGAGCAGGCCGCGACGCTGATGCTGCTTGACCGCGCCTTCGGTGGTGCCAAGGACGCCGGCCACCTGCTCGACCGTGAGGTCACCGAGAATGCGCAAGGACAGTACCTCCCGCTGCGACGCCGGCAGTTGCGCGAGCATCGCCACGGCCCGCTCGGTCCCGAGCAGATGCTCGGCGTCGTCCTCGGCCGAGGGAGCCGTCCGGGGATCGGTCGCTGCGTCGTACGCCAGCGGGGTGGGACGACGGGCCCGATCGCGGATGCTGTCGACCAGCCTCGCGTGCGCCACTGAGAACAGCAGTGACCGCAGCCCGGCCGCGCCGCCTGTGACGCTCGCCAACCGTGGCAGGACGCCGAGGAACACCTCGCTCGTCAGATCATCCGGATCGATGACTCCCCGCGCCCGCAGATAGCCCGCGATCCGGGGGGCGAAGTCGTCGTACACCGCCCGGACCGCCCAGGCCTGACCGTCCTGCGCATGCCGGAGGACCTCATCGGTGCAGGTGGGCGGACCGACTCGACCGGGCGACATCGACGGTGGCCTCCTTTCCGTGGGTCGCAGGCGACACACGCGGCCGAGACTAGCGTCACATACGACACCGGCAGGCGCCTTTCGGCATTCCGCGAAGGTGGACGCCAGATGAACATAGGGTGGACCCGCGCGTAACCCTGGGGCGGCTGCTGCCGATGTAGGGGGCACGATCCCGCCATCAGCGTTGAGGAGCACCGCCCCATGCCCCCGGGCCATCGCATCCAGACGCAGCTCGTCGCCGTGATCGCTGCACTCGTGGGCGCCACGATCACGGCAGGCGTACTCGGCCGCCCGGCCAGCGGCGCCTGCTCGGGCGCGCGGTGGCCGGTCAAGACCCTCGCCGACCCGGGAGCGGCGTTCGTCGACCACACTGCGACGCCGACGACGGTGCAGCAGCTGCGCACCGCCAAGCCCCCGGCAGTGACCGCCAAGACGCCGCGCCAGTCGCACTGGGAGACCCAGACCGTCTCGGTGCCGGTCGAGTTGACCAACGGCAAACTCGTCCACGACGGCGACCTCCAGCTCGTCGTGCACGCCCCTGGGCAGCCGGCCGTCACCATGATTGCCGAGTTGCCTGGCGCCACGTGTCTGCAGGTTGGGACGAGCGCCGCCGACCGGGCCGCCCTGACCGCTGCCCGGGACGAAATCGTCCGCGGCTGCGGACCGTTCACAACCAGCAAGCGCCCCCTGCAGGGACGGGCCGTGCTGACCGGCGTGCGCTTCCTGGACATCCCGCATAAGGGCGACAACGCGGACGACAACGCCCGCGGCGCCGCGCCGGACGAGGTCGAGGTCCATCCGATCATGCTTGTGGCGGGCCTGCAGTGCTCGGCGGCGGGGGCATGAGCGGCTCGGAGGCTCTCGCGGAGGGGCTCATCCGCTCGTGCCTGGACCTCGCCACCATCAGTGTTCTGGCCGCCGGGCTGTTCCTTCGACGGCACCGCCGGCAGGACCTGATGGCCGTCTACATCGCCTTCAACGTCGGGCTGTTCGCCGTCCTCACGTTCCTGTCGAACAGCCAGCTCTCGGCCGGGGTCGGCTTCGGGGTCTTCGGCGTGTTGTCGATCATCCGGCTGCGCAGTGAGGCCTATAACAACGTGGAGATCGCCTACTTTTTCCTGTCCCTTGCGACCGGGCTCGTCAACGCGCTGCCGGGTCGGCCGCTCGGGCTGTCCGCCGCGCTCGACGTGGCGATCGTGCTGACGATGTACTTCGTCGACTCGCCGACACTGCACGACGGCAGCTCCACCAGCCTGGTGGTCCTGGACCGCGTGTACGACGGGGAAGCGGCGCTCCGGCTCGACCTCGAGACACGGCTGTCGGCCGAGGTCCTGCACACCAAGGTGGTCGAGATCGACTACCTGCGCGAGAGCACCAAGGTCGAGGTCCGGCACCGGCCGGCCACACCGGCTGCGCACCTGGTCGGACAACGATGAGCGTCGACACCGCCCATCTGCCCGGGCTCTCCCTCACCGAGCTGTCCGCCGCGAGCTCGCTGCAGGCCCGACAGGACCGCAAGTACGTCCTGTCCGAGTATCTGCTCGAGCAGGTGATGGCTGAGCTCGCCGACCGGGTTGCCGTGCTCGAGATCGACGGCGCCCGCGGCTGCACCTACGCCACGACCTACTACGACACCCCCGACCTGCTCTGCTACCGCCAGCACGCGCAGGGGGTCCGCCGCCGCTTCAAGGCGCGGACCAGGACCTACGTCGAGAGCGGGCTGGTGCGGCTCGAGCTCAAGGCCAAGGGCCCGGGTGGGAAGACGGTCAAGCATGCGCTGGACGGCGCGGCCCCAGTCCTGGACGGTGCGGGCCGCAAATTTCTGCGGTCCGCCCTCGACCGGAGCTACAGCCCGACCTACCTGCCGGCAGCCATACCTGCGCTGGCGCCAATGCTCGAGATGACCTGTCGGCGCACCACCTTGGTCGGCCTGGCCGAGCAGGTGCGCGTCACGGCCGACACCGACCTGCGCCTCGGTGGCCGGGTCCTGCGACCTGGGCTCGTATTGCTCGAGGTCAAGTCCGCCGGGCCGCGCACCGACGTCGACCGGGCGCTGGTCCGTCAGGGCGCCCGGCCGACCTCGTTCAGCAAATACATCGCCGCGATCGAGCTCGACGGCAGCCAGGTGCCGCGACCGCGCAGGCACCTGGCCCGACTGCTGGCGCACTGCTTCGTCCCGGACGAGCAGCGGCGTACGGCGTAACGGCTGCTCGCTCAGCAGGCGTCGCCGGCCGCGCCCCGGAAACCCGGCCTGGCCTTGTTCGCATCACACACCACCGGCCCGCCGTCGCCCTCGCCGGCCACCGGCATCGCGGGCCTCGTCACGATCACACCCTCGACATGTGACGGTGGGAGGTCACCGGAGCCGCCCTGGACCCGGGACCAGTGGCCGTTGTCGACCGTGATCTGGGCGATCTCGAACGTGGTCCGCTGGGGACCGAGCTCGACGTGGTTGTTCAGCGCACAGAGCGCCTGCAGCGCGCACCGGAACAGCGCGAGCGCCTGCTCCTTGACGGAGGCGTCGATGCCGGCGAACTTTTTGCCGGCCGCAAGCCGCACCGGCCGGCCGGCCAACCGCTTTGCTGGAGCAGCGCTCTGGCCCTTGCCGGGTCGTGCGGGAACGGCGTCGCACCCTCGGGCGGGCCACAGCCCCTCGGCGGGGTCTTCGCCGGGATCACCGTGGCGTAGCCGTTCAGGCCCCTTGCCACGAGCTTGGCCCGGTCGACCGCGAGGTTGATCGCCGTCCGTGCGGCGACGGTGTCGAGCGGGACGTCGGCCTGACCGCGGTTGATGATGCCGACGAGCACCCGGTTGGCATCGAAGGCGGCCAGTTTGGCGTGCTCGGAGGCAAGCACCCGCTCGGCGTCGGCCGGTGAGACCTCGGTGACGATGTCCACCTCGTCGTCGCCCGCCAGGCACCGGTCGAGGCCCTGGTCCGGGCTGAGGTCGTTGCGGAAGACGGCCAGCTCGATGTGGACCCCGTTCGCGGTTCCAGTGATCGAGGTTGGCTTCGAGCACGAGCTGCGGGCTGCGCTGCTCGCTCTCGATCAGGTGGGAGCAGGCGAACGGCTCACCGGACATGATGGCGGTGCGGGTCGCGATCAAAGACTCACCCTGGTGCAGGGCCGTCGCCACTGCCGAACTTCTGGTGGCCAAAGCCCGGCCGTTGGCGGGCGGCAAGTTGAGCTTGGTGCCAGGGGAATGCGGCGCCGGCCACTGCTGCACCGGGCCATCGTTGATCTGGATGTGCTCGGCGCTGAAGGTTGCCGCGTTCTGGAACCGCACGCCCGCGCGCAGCTTGAGCTCCAGGATCGCGTCTTCGCGCCACCCGCTCGACTCGGCGAGCGCGTCGACGATGCGGCCGTCCTGGTCCTGCGTCATGTACCGCGGTCACGGTCTGGACGATCTGGTCACCGGTCACCTCCGACGGCTCGGGACCGAGGAGTCGGACGCTGCACAGCTGTGACGCTGCTCGCAACTATCGACCGGTACGCCGGGTCAGCGGCGGGCCCGATCAGTGGTCGCCCTCAGGGACAGCACGGTGGTGACCGCCAGGGTCCCGACGATGACCCCGAGCGAGGGGGCGATGCCGATGTCGGGGGACCAGTCGACGCCGTACTCGTGCAACGCGTGCAGGACGAGCTTGACGCCGATGAAGCCCAGAATGACCGCGAGGCCCTTGGAGAGGTAGACCAGCCGGTCGAGCAATCCGTCGAGCAGAAAGTACAGCTGCCGCAGGCCCATCAGGGCGAAGGCGTTGGCGGTGAAGACGATGTACGGCTCTTTGGTCAGGCCGAAGATCGCCGGGATCGAGTCGAGGGCGAACAGCAGGTCGGTCGACCCGATGGCGATCATCACCATCAGCATCGGCGTGACGACCCGCCGGCCGGCCTCCCTGGTGGTGATCTTCGCCCCGTCGTAG
>JAYTOZ010000104.1:0-3126 GCA_043747515.1 Frankiales bacterium
GCCGGGCAGCTCTCCTCGAACGGCTCACCCCGCAGCAAGGCGACGAGACCGCGCAGGGTGGCGACCCCGTCGGCCTGCACCCCGGGTAGGAGCCGGGCCTCGGCGAGGTTGCCCATCGGCACGATCACCCGCTCGAAGCTGGCCCGCACGGCGGTCAGCACCGCCGGCAGCACGCCGCGGACCGACCGCACACGCCCGTCCAGACCGAGCTCACCGATGAGCACCCGGCCGATCAGCGCGGCCGCGGGCACGGCGCCGTCCGCTGCGAGGATTGCGGCCGCCAGTGCCAAGTCGAAACCGCTGCCCCGCTTGGGCAAGGAGGCGGGCGACAGACCGAGGGTGATCCGCTTCTGCGGCCAGGCATGGCCGGAGTTGACAACGGCTGCGCGAACCCGGTCGCGCGCTTCACCGAGCGCCGCGTCGGGCAGACCGGTCACGGTCAGCCCCGGCAACCCCTGCGCAAGATCGGCCTCGACCTCGACGACATGCCCGTCCACGCCGATGAGACTCACCGACCAACTCCTGGCAAGGCCCATCAGAACGCCCCGCGCAGATGGTGGACAACCGGCGCGCGGCCGGCTTCGCGCACGATCGAGACGACGTCGAAGCGCAGGTCGTGGGCGCCGGGCGGCCGGTGCTCCACCAGCCAGGCACATGCCAGGTGACGAATCCGGCGGGCCTTGGCCTGCCCGACCGCCTCGGCCGGCACGCCGAAGCCGATGCCGCTGCGCGCTTTGACCTCGACGAAGACCAGCGCGGTCCCCTCTCGTGCGACGACGTCGAGCTCACCAGCCCGGCAGCGCCAGTTCCTGGCCAGGATCTCGAGCCCGGCCGCCTGGAGATGTTGGACAGCCAGGTTCTCGCCGTATCTCCCGAGCGCGACCGCCCGAGACGCCGCTTCGCTGGCACGTGACCCACCACGGCGTGCCGCCGCGTCGTCGCCTGTCTGCACGTCGACCACCTCCGGACCCCACGGTGCCGCCTGGCAGGACGTCGGGACGGGGCCGGACTCGATCTGTGGACAGCCAGAACTTGTCCACAGATTCAGCGGCTCACTCCTGCGGCGTGCGTACGCCCTGCACGCTGGAGGCCGTCTCGCTGGTGCCCGCTGCGGCGTCCTGCGAGGCGACCGGGACGCCGCGGGCGTCACCAGCGCAGGTGGAGGAGGTCGAGGTGTCGTCAGGGCCAGCGCTCATCCGAGCGGCGGAACCGTCGTGGTCGGTGCCGATGGGTTCCTCGGGCACTCCCTGCGAGCCACGGGCCCGCTGCGCAGCGCCGTCCTGGGCCGCCACTTCGACGTACGACGAGCCGTGGTCGGGGCGCCGGCCGCCTGCTGGGTGCGACGGTGCCTGCGGGTCGGCCGCCCCGATTCGCATCTCGTCGGGATCCAGGCCGCTCACCGGACCGGGCGCGTCGACCGGGGAGGTGTGCCCCGGGGACGGCGGCAACGGCTCGACCTTGGTCTGGTTCGCTGCCGGGGCGCCGCCGTCAGTCCGGTCGGCGAGCCCGACGGTGCCGTCGCCCTCGTCAGCGGGGGTGGAGCCGGCGCCGGGCTGCTCGCCGGTGGGCACGTCGTGGCCTGGCACGGGAGATGTCATGCAGCCGGGCCTACCCGCCGAAGGCCCCGCGACTCCCGGGCAGCTCGAGGTCGGGCTTGTCCAGCTTCTCGACGTTGACGTCCTTGAAGGTCAGGACGCGGACCGTCTTGACAAAGCGCGCCGGGCGGTACATGTCCCACACCCAGGCATCGGTGAGCGTGAGCTCGAACCACACCTCCCCGTCGGCGGTGCGCGGCTGCACATCCACGGCGTTGGCAAGGTAGAAGCGTCGCTCGGTCTCAACGACCCATTCGAATTGTCGAACGATGTCGCGGTACTCCCGGTAGAGCTGCAGCTCCATCTCGGTCTCGTACTTCTCGAGGTCTTCCGCACTCATGCCGACACCGCGCTCATGCGAGGGCATCCTGCCGCAGCGTCCTGCGCACGTTCACATAGGACAACCGGTGCTCGCTGCAGGGACCGTGCTCGGCGAGCGCCGCCATGTGCTCCGGGGTGCTGTATCCCTTGTGCCGGGCGAAGTCGTAGGCCGGCCAGCGGTCGTGCAGCTCGGTCATCAGGCGGTCCCGCGTGACCTTGGCGATCACCGACGCCGCCGCCACACAGGCCGCGACCCGGTCGCCCTTCCACATCGCGAGGGTCGGCGCCGGCATGCCAGCGATCGCAAACCCGTCAGTCAGCACGTACGACGGGCACGTGTCGAGCCGTGCGATGGCCTGCCGCATGGCGCGCACGTTCATCACGTGCAGACCGAGCCGGTCGACCTCGCCCGGCTCGACGACGACGACCGACCAGGCCACGGCCCGGTCGACCACCTCGTCGTACGCCCGCTTGCGGGCCCGTTCGGTGAGCAGCTTGCTGTCCGCAAGACCGGGCACCTCCCCGCGCGTCCCGGCGGGCAGGACGACGGCGGCGACGACGAGCGGTCCCGCGCAGGCCCCCCGGCCGGCCTCGTCGGCGCCCGCGACGTGCGGGAAGCCGTGTCGCTGCAAAACACGCTCGAAGGCCCAAAGACCGTGCTCGGCGCGTACGACGGGGCGAGGAGCGAGCAGCACCTCAGGCCACCCGGTCCAGCAGCGCAGCCAGCCCATCGGGGTAGACCGCGTCCCCGGTGTTCGCCAGCTCGGCCCGGGTCCACCACCGGTGCTCGACGACGCTGCGGACCTCGAGCTCGGTGAAGCCGGCCGTGTCCACCTCGTGGGCCTGGACCCGGAGCAGGAAAAACTCCTCGTCCTGGGCATAGCGGGTGCCGTCGAAGTCGAACTCGATGGCCCGCAGCAGGACCGGTTGACCGAGCTCGTTCGCGGCAACCCGCAGCCCAGTTTCCTCGTACAGCTCCCGCGCGGCGCCTTCGGCCCGGCTCTCACCGGGGTCGAGCCCGCCACCCGGGGTGAACCACCAGGTGCCTCGCTCGGGTGCTGCCGGGTCGCCACCGCGAAACAGCAGCACTCGGTCGGCCGCGTCGAGCAGCAGGACGCGCGCGGCGGCGCGTGCGACGGGTTTCGGCATGACCGGGCCAGCCTACGGGCCGGCAGAGGCGCGCCGACGCCGGCGCAGCGCGGTGATCGGC
>JAYTOZ010000105.1:0-2435 GCA_043747515.1 Frankiales bacterium
GCCCCACCGGCCCACCGCCAGGCCGCCCAGGCAAAGCCGGGGTCGGGCTCGCGCAAGAACGAAAGGTGCTGCTCGCTCTCGACCTCGCCGAGGCGGGACCACAGCCGGGTCATCGCCTGGACGGCGACGCTGACGGCGCCGGCCGGGACGTTGGACGCGGTGTCCTCGGGGCGGCGCCGTTCGTAGATCAGGGCCGACACGGTGCCGGCCAGCTCAGCGGCGTCCAGGCTGTCCCAGATGCCGGCCCGCAGGCTCTCCACGACGAGCAGGTCCACCTCGCTGTAGACCCGGGCCAGCTGCCCACCGGCGGCCGTCACCTCGTCGTCGCGCAGGTAACCCAGCCGGGTGAGCACCGCGCAGACCCGGTCGAAAACCCGTGCGATCGAGTGCGTCTTGCCCTCGACCCGGTGTTCGAGGGCGTCGGTCTCGGTGCGCAGCCGGGTGTGGCGCTCATCCCAGCGCAGATGGTTCTCGCGCTCGTCGCAGCCGTGCACCGGATGCCGGCGCAGTGCCGCCCGGAGCCGGCCGAGCTCGGGGTCGTCGGCGGCGGCGGACCGGTTGCGGCCAGGCCGGCCAACCTGCAGGCCGAGGGCCCGAAGGGACGCAGCCAGATCGCGGCGGGCCTGCGGCGAGCGGGAGCTGAAGGCGCGGGGGATCCGGAGCTGGCCCAGCGACTCGACCGGGCTGGCAAAGTCGGCGTCGGAGAGCCGCCCGGCCCACCGGTCCTCGGTGAGGACCAACGGGTGGGCCTGACCGGCCAGCCCCAGCCCGGGGTCGATCACGACGGCCAGCCCGGACCGCCGCCCGGTCGGCACGGCGATCACGTCGCCGGGCTTGAGGCGCTCGAGCGACGCGGCCGCCGCGGCCCGCCGCTGCGCCGAGCCCTGCTTGGCGAGCTCGCTCTCGCGCCGCTTGACGGCCGCCCGTAGGCCGGCGTACTCGGTGGCGTCGCCGAGGTGGCAGGTCATCGCCTCGGTGTAGCCGGCGAGCGCCTCGAGGTTGCGGGTGACCTGCCGGGCCAGCCCGACGACCGACCGGTCGGCCTGGAACTGCGCAAACGAGCTCTCCAGCAGCGCCCGGGCGGACTCCCGGCCGACCGTGCCGACGAGATTGACGGCCATGTTGTACGACGGGCGGAAGCTGGACCGCAACGGGTAGGTGCGGGTGCTCGCCAGCCCGGCCACCTGCTTGGGATCCAAGCCGGGCTGCCAGAGCACCACGGCGTGACCCTCGACATCGATGCCGCGGCGCCCGGCCCGGCCGGTCAACTGGGTGTACTCCCCCGGCGTGACGTCGGCGTGTGTCTCGCCGTTCCACTTCACCAGCTTCTCGAGCACGACCGAACGCGCCGGCATGTTGATCCCCAGCGCGAGGGTCTCGGTGGCGAACACGGCCTTGACCAGGCCCGCGGTGAACAGCTCCTCGACGACCTCTTTGAACGTCGGCAGCATCCCGGCGTGGTGCGCGGCGATCCCCCGCTCGAGCGCCTCGAGCCACTCCCAGTAGCCGAGGACGCGCAGGTCCTCGCGCGGCAGGGCCGCGGTGCGCCGCTCGACGTGCCGGCGGACGGCGTCGCGCTCCTCGGCGGTGTTCAGCCGGAGCCCGGCCCGCAGGCACTGCTCGACCGCGCCCTGGCAGCCGGCCCGGCTGAACACGAAGGTGATCGCCGGCAACAGTGCTTCACGGTCGAGCCGCTCGAGCACGTCCACCCGGCTCGCCACCGGCCGCCGCGCCGGCCGGCCGCCGCGTTCGCGCGGGACGAACCGCGCCTCGTCGCGGGCGATCCGCAGCAGGTCTGGGTTGACCTCCCCCGCGGCGTCGAACAGGTCGTAGCGCCGGGTGCCGACCAGCACGTGCTGGAACAGCGGCACCGGCCGGTGCTCCTCGACCACGACCTCGGTGTCGCCGCGGACGGTGACCAGCCAGTCGGCGAACTCCTCGGCGTTGCTGACCGTCGCCGAGAGCGAGACGAGCTGGACGTCGTCGGGCAGGTGGATGATCACCTCTTCCCAGACCGCGCCGCGGGCCCGGTCGGCGAGGTAGTGGACCTCGTCCATGACGACGTGCGACAGCCCGCGCAGCGCGCCCGAGTTGGCATAGAGCATGTTGCGCAGCACCTCGGTGGTCATCACGACGACGTCGGCGTCGCCGTTGACCGAGGTGTCGCCGGTCAGCAGCCCGACCCGCTCGGCGCCGTGCCGGGCCACCAGATCGGTGTACTTCTGGTTCGACAGGGCCTTGATCGGGGTCGTGTAGAAGCATTTGCGGCCGGCCCGCAGGGCCAGATGGACGGCGAACTCGCCGACGACGGTCTTGCCGGCGCCGGTCGGGGCGGCGACCAGGACCCCGCGGCCGTCCTCGAGGGCCCGGCAGGCGGTGCGCTGGAAGGCATCAAGCCCGAAGGGGTAGCCGGTCTCGAAGTCGGCGAGCGCCGG
>JAYTOZ010000106.1:0-2308 GCA_043747515.1 Frankiales bacterium
TCGACCAACTCCTCGGGTCGGTCCGGCGGCAGGCTCGGGGTCGTGGGTCAGGCGCTACGGGTGGCGGCGTAGGGGCTTTGGGTGCGCTCCGGTGCAGCCACCTCCGGCGCGCCCAGCTCAGCGGCGGGCACCGTCACGTGGAAGGTGGCGCCGGCGCCGGTCGAACCGTCCACCCAGATCCGGCCCTCCATCGCCTCCACAAGCCGTCGCGCGATGTGCAGCCCCAGGCCGGTCCCGCGGGTCCGCCGGGTCAGGTGGTGGCCGAGCCGCTGGAACGGCTCGAAGACCGCCTCTCGGGACTCGACCGGCACGCCCGTACCGCGGTCGGTGACGGTGATCTCGACGACGCCGGCGATCGCGTCCTGCACCGTGACGACGACCGGCTCGGTGGATGGGGAGTACTTGTCGGCGTTGGACAGCAGGTTGGCCACCACCTGCTGCAGCCGGGCCGGGTCGCACCTCGCGGTCGGCGACGAGGCGGCCCGGGTGTGCTGCACCTCCCGCGGGCTGCTCGCCCGCAGGTCGCGCACGGCCCGGGCGACGATCTCGTCGACGTCACCGACCTCAGGCTCCACATCGAACTGGCCGTGCCGCATCCGCGAGACGCTGAGCAGGTCCTCGACCAACCGCTCGAGTTGACTGGCCTGCTCGACGAGGACGGCGAGCGCCTCGTCCCGGCGTACCGGGTCGTCGCAGAAGCCGGGCCGTTGCATCAGCCGGACGTAGCCCTTGATCGGCGTCAGCGGCGTCCGCAACTCGTGCGACACCGTCGCGATGAAATCCTCCTTGGCCTGCTGGACCTCGCGCTGCGCGGTGATGTCACGGGCCACCACCACGGCGTACGCCGCATCGGGGGCCTCCACGGTCGCGAGGGCAAGCGACACGTCGCGCTCCCCGCCGTCTGCGGCGACGATGCGGCCGAAGACCTCCGCGGGTCCCGGCGCGAACAGTTGCTCCCCGGTGAGCGCCTCCCCACCGTCGAGACTGCCCGGCAGCACCGCCTCGAGCGCAGCACCGACTGCCTCGTGCTCGCTACGCCCGGTCATCAACTCCATCGCCGGGTTCCACGAGCGGACCGTGCCGTCGGCATCGACGAGCAGGATGCCGTCGGAGGCGTTGTCGACGATGACTCGCAGCCGGCTGCGCTGCGCGTCGATCTCGTCGAACAGCACCGCGTGCTGGAGCGAGATCGACACCTGGTCGGCGAACGTGCCGATCATCTGCAGCTCACGCCGGTTCAGCCGGACGGGAGCCTTGAAGCCGAGCAGCAAGGCGCCCCGGGTGCGCCCACCGCCGACCAGGGGGGCGAGTGCGGCGGTGGTCAACCCAAGTTGTTGCAGCTCCCGGACGACCGGCTCGGACCCGGTGCGCAGGTCCACCGTGGCCGGAGAAGCAAGGTCGGCGCCCCGGGCCAGCAGCGCCGGGGACAGCGCCCCGCCGTGCCCGATGTCATCGGCGAGCAGCAGGGTCGTGAACTCCGAGCCGAACAGCGTCCCGGCCCCGTGCTGGAGCGCGGTCAGCACTGCCGGTAGCTCGACCCGGTTCAGGCTGAGCGTCGCAGCGTGCAACTCCTGCCACAGGTCGCGCTCCTGCTGGGCCTTGAGCGCACTGTTGTAGCAGCCGTAGAGCAGCAACAGGAAAAACGGCAACACGAGGATCGTCGGTCTGTTCCACTGCCCGACGAGCACGGCCGTCAGACCCACCAGGCTGTTGCCCAGGAACATCACGATGCGCAGCCGCGAGCCGCGCGACCACACCTTCCAGGCGCCCAGACCCTGCGCCCACGCGACCGCGGTCATCACCTGCACGCTGATCGCGAGGAAGTACACACCGGCGGCGGCGGCGAGCCCGAGCGCGCTGCGCCAGGTCACCGGCGTGGCCACACCGACCCACTGCCCGGACACCCCGCCGTACGCCAGCCAGGCAAGGGCTGCGGCGACGACGGCGCTCGAGGAATTGAAGACGGCTTTGTGCAAGGGCCGGCGGGCGGCGAGCTGACGCAGCAGGATCACCGGGCCGAGCAACGCGATCAGCCAAGCCCAGCCGCCGATGGCCACCCCGACGACGAGCGCGGCCTCCGCCCACGTGAAGCCGTTGCCGTTGCGGCCCAGCCGGATCTGCAGCAGGGCGACGTCGCCGACAAGGACGACCACCGCGACCGCCGCCGCGCGGCCGAGCAGCTGATCGGAGAACGGGGCGCGGCAGGCCACGACCCAGGCGACGGAGCAGATGGCCAGACCGGCCAGACCGGTCGCTGCGATCAGCGATCGGACCCGGGTCGGGAGCCGCTCCGCCGGGTGTGTCACCG
>JAYTOZ010000107.1:0-3692 GCA_043747515.1 Frankiales bacterium
CAGGACACCCGCACCCCGGCCCTGGTCAGTGTGGTCGTGAACGCCGTGAACATTGCGGTGGACCTGGTGGCCGTCCAGGCCCTCCCACCGCGGCTCCAGATCCTCGGCCTTGCTGCGGGCTACGCCGCGGCGAACGTCGTCGGGCTGGCCGTGTCGAGCCGGCTGCTGTCTCGGCGCCTGGACGGGCTGGACGCCCACCGGATGGTGCGCACCACCGTCCGCTGCCTGGTCGCGGTGCTGCCAGCCGCCCTGTTCGCCTTGCTGGTCCAGGCGAGCCTGACCCGACTGCTGGGGCGCGGCACCACCGGTGCACTGGGCAGCCTGCTCGCCGGCGGCGGGGCGCTGCTCGTCGGCTACCTGGTCACGGTCCGCCGGTTGCGGGTCTGCGAGGTCGATGAGCTGCTCGGACCGGTGCTGCGGCGGATCGGGCTGGGCGCCCGATAGCCCGGGCGGCTCAAGCCGGACCCGCCCCGCGCCGACTCGATCGGGGTGACACGTGACGACGGCAGCATCGTGCTGGGTTGGCTGACCAAGTTGGTCATCGCCCTCGGCGCATTCGGGCTGCTCAGTTTCGACGGCATCTCGCTGCTGCGCACGACGTTCAACGCCGCCGACCATGCGACGACCGCCGCGGTGGCCGCCGCAGACGAGTACCACACCAGTCACGACCTGCAGAAGGGCTACGACGCCGCCCTGGCCGCGGTTGCCCTGGACGGCGACACCATCGACACGAAGACCTTTGCGATCACGACCGACGGCCGGGTGCACCTGGTTCTGCACCGGATCGCGCCCACCCTGTGGCTCCAGAAGATCCAGCCGCTCCGGCACCTCACCGACGTCCATGCCGCCGGTGACGCCGGGCCAGGCTCATGACCCGGCGCCGTCCTGCCGCGGGTCTGGTCCTGGCCGGGCTGTTGGCTGCGTTCACCCCGGTCCCCGCAGCCACCGCGGCACCCGTCTCACCCGCCTCACCCGTCGGGAACGCGACACACCGGGCCGCCGTCCTGCGGGCGCAGGTCGACGTGCTGCAGGTCCAGGCCGAGCAGGCCAGCGAGGTCTACAACGCGGCGTACGACGCACTGGGGCGTTCGGTCACCGCGCACCTGTCGGCCCAGCGTGAGCTGATGGCCGCCCAATCGGCAGCCGGTGCGAGCGGTGACCGGGCCGGGCAACGGATTCGGGCGCTCTACATGGCCGGCGGCGCCTCCGGGCTCTACGCCAGCGTCCTGAACAGCACCGACCTCAGTGACGCGCTGCACCGGCTCCATCAGGTCGGCGCGGTCGTTGACGGCGACCGGCAGGTCGCCGCCGTCGCCTCGGTCGCCGCGAGCGACCGGCTCGGCGCGGAGCAGCGGCTCGCCCGCGCCGCAGTCACCTCCTCCCGGCTGCAGACCGTGGTCGCGGCGCGCGCCGACGCGGTCCGGGCCGTACTCGCCCGCACCGATGTCCTGCTGGCCCAGGCCGACGATCAGGTCCGCGCCCTGGCTGAGCAGCAGCGGGTCGCCGACGAGGCCGCCGCGGCCAGCCGCGCCGCCGTCGCGCTGCAGACCGCACAGTCCCAGGCCGCGACGCGCGGGCTGGAGTCCGGTGCGGCCCCACCCGGACAGCTGCCGATCGGCCAGGCACCGTCCAGCCAAGCGGCGACCGTCATCGCGTTCGCTCGGGCCCAGCTCGGCAAGCCCTACCTCTGGGGCGCCACCGGCCCAGACTCCTACGATTGCTCGGGGCTCACGGGTGCGGCGTACGCCGCCGCAGGTATCCATCTGCCGCGCGTCGCAGCGCAGCAGTGGTTCGCCGGTCCGCACGTCCCTCTCGCCCAGCTCCAGCCCGGCGACCTGATGTTCTGGGCCGACAACCTGGCCGACCCCGCGACGATCCATCACGTGGCCATCTATCTCGGCGGCGGACTGATGCTGGCCGCTCCGCACAGCGGTGCCCTGGTCCAGGAGCAACCTGTCTATCTCGACGGCTACATCGGGGCGACCCGCCCCGATCCGAGCTCGGGGGGGGTTCGGTGACCTAGGCCGCACCCGTGACCTGGCTGTGACCTCCCACGCCGAGCTGTGTAGGGTCGCTCCACTGTCGCCGCGGGCTACCCCGTTCGACATCGCTCACACCTTCGTGTCTGGTCGGAACGCCGAGTCCTGCCCCCCGACCTCACGCCGACCGGCGTAGACACCCATCGACTCTCCAGGGGCAGGAGCGGGGGACCCACCAGTCCTTCGGTGGCCGGGCAACCGGCCGCCTCGGGGTGAAGTCAGCGCGCGCGTTGACCGGGCACTTCTCGGCCCGAACCCGACAGCTCACCTCGTAGGCGTCGGGAAGGAATCTCTATGCCTACGCATCGCCTCCGCGTGCCTGCCGTCCTGGCCGCACTCGTCACGCTGCTCTCGACCCTGTTCATCGGCGGTCTCAGCGCCCCTGCCGAAGCAGCTACCACGCTCGGCCAGCGGGCCGTCATCGAGGCGTCGCACCATCGTGGGCAGCCCTACGTCTACGGAGCGGCCGGCCCGACCCGATTCGACTGCAGCGGCTTCACAAGCTACGTCTACGGCCGTTTCGGCAAGTACCTCGCACACAACGCGGCGTCGCAGTACTCCCAGGTCCGGCACGTCTCCCGGTCTGCGATCCGGCCCGGCGACCTCGTCTTCATGCGCGAGGGCGGCGGCGGGATCGGCCACGTCGGCATCTATGCCGGTGGCAACCGGTGGTGGGTCGCGCCACACACCGGGGCCCTGGTCACGCTGCAAACCCTGTACTCGACCAACTACGTCGTCGGGCGACCCTGACGCCGGTCCGACCACGACACCACCGAACGGCCCGGCGGCGCCCCTACGATGGGCATCCGCCGGGCCGTCGTGCTGCCGGGCCGCGCTCAGCAGGAACGTGAGGAACGTGGTGACAACCCCGGGGTGGTCGAAGGCCGGGGTCGGGTCATCACCCGGGGCCGTGCCGACCCTCGCCGAGCCGTTTCGGGCCGGTGACCTGCTGGCCGGCCGCTACCGGCTGGCCGAGCCCGTCGGCGGTGCCGGCAACACGGTGCTGTGGCGCGCCGTGGACGAGGTGCTCGCACGGCCCGTCGCCGTCAAGCTGCTGCCAGCCGGCGGGCCAGGCGGGCGGGACGCCGCGCAACCCTTTCTCGACGCAGCCGTCCGCGCCGGCGCCCTCGGCCATCCCGGCTTGGTGCGGGTCTACGACGCCGGGCTCGAGACTCCTGCGGGGGCCACGGGCGAGGTCGCCTACGTGATCAGCGAATGGGTGGACGGGTCCCCACTGCCGGACGTGCTCGCCGACGGACCGCTCGACGCCGTCGCCGCGACCGATCTGCTCCGCCAGGCGGCCGACGCGTTGAGTGCCGCGCACGCCAGGGGCGTGGCCCACGGACGGCTGCACCCGGGCAATGTCTTCGTCACCGGCAGCGGCCGGCTCCGCGTCACCGACGTCGCCGTCGGCGCCTCGGTGCACGCCCCGGACGACGCCGCAGACGTGACAAGCGACGCCATACGAGCCGACACCCGCGACCTCGCCGCGGTGCTGTACGCCCTGCTGACCGGCCGCTGGCCCAGCGCCGCGACGCCGCAGCCGGCATGCGGCCTCCCCAGTGCACCGGCAGAGCGCCAGGAGTCCTCCCGGCCCTACAGCCCCCGGCAGGTGCGGGCTGGGGTCCCGCGCGCCCTGGACCTGGTGGTCAG
>JAYTOZ010000108.1:0-7652 GCA_043747515.1 Frankiales bacterium
GCGCCTGCGGAGCGAGCTCCTCCTCCACGATCTCGACGATCTCGACCAGGGCGAGCGAGTCGGCCTTGAGGTCGGCCTTGAAGCTGGTGGACCGGCCGACGCTCGACGGGTCGAGCTCCAGCACGGTCGCGACCGCCCGCTGCACGACCTCGAGCACCTGCTCCTCGGTCAGGCTCATCCGGCCACCCCTGCCTGTCGGAGCGCGTCGAGTGCCTGCTGGACCTTGGGGACGAGCCCCTCGCGGGCGGCCTGCGCGGCGACCCCGATGCAGCTGGCGACGGCCCGCGGTGAGGAGGCGCCGTGCCCGACGACACACACCCCGTTGACGCCGAGCAGCACCGCGCCACCGAGGGCGTCGGGCGACATCGGCGCGGTGGCTTCGAGCAGCGCCGGCAGCAGCACCGTCGCAGCGGTCCGGCGCGCCGCAGTGAGGTTAAAGGCCGCCGTCAGCACCTCGGTGAGCATCGTCGCCGCGCCCTCCAGGCCCTTGAGCAGCACGTTGCCGGTGAAGCCGTCGGTCACGACGACATCGGCCCGGCCGCCGTGCGGGACGTCGCGACCCTCCACGTTGCCGATGAAGTCGACCGGCAGGGCCGCCAACGCGTCGTACGCGTCCTTGCGCAGGGGATCGCCCTTGCCGGGTTCCTCGCCGTTGGTCAGCAGCCCGACCCGCGGCCGGGCGATGCCGAGCCGGACCTGCGCGAAGGCGACGCCGGCCAGCGCGAACTGGGCCAGCAGTTCGGGGGTGGCCTCGGTCGTCGCGCCGGCATCGAGGAAGACGAGCGGGCCGGCCTTGGCGGGTACGACGGCGGCGAGCGCAGGTCGGCCCATCCCGCGCAAGCGCCCGAGGGTAAAGACCGCGGCAGCCAGTGCAGCGCCGGTCGAGCCGATCGACACGACGGCGTCGGCCTGACCGTCTCGGACCAGCCGACTGGCGACCCGGACGGTCGCGTCCCGCTTGGCCCGAATCGCGCGGGCGGGGTCCTCATGCATGCCGACGACCTGGCTGGCGGCGACCAGCGCGAACCGGCCGGCCGCCCCGCGCTGCTCGAGCAGACGTTCGGCGACCTCGACCGGCCCGACCAGGATCACCTCGACCCCGGGCTGCTCGTCGGCCACGACCAGCGCGCCCTCGACGACCGAGGCCGGGGCGTGGTCACCACCGAGCAGATCGAGGGCGACGCGGGTCACGAAGGGTGGATCAGACCGCGATGACGACGCGCTTGTCGTAGCGCCCGCACTCCGGGCACACGGTGTGCGGGCGCGTGGTGTGGCCACGGTCGCAGGTCGTCAGGACCGGCAGGGCGGTCTTCCACTGCGACCGGCGCGAGCGCGTGTTGCTGCGCGACATCTTGCGCTTCGGGACGGCCATGTCAGTTCTCCTGGTCTGTGGTCGACGGCCCGAGCAACCCCGAGAGGGCGCCCCAGCGTGCGTCGGTCGTGTCGTGCGAGTGGTCCGGTGGCAGGTCATCCAGGCGCTCCCCACACGTGGCGCAGAGTCCCTGGCAGTCCGGTCGGCACAGCGGGGTCAGCGGCAGTGCAAGCACCACCGCGTCGCGCAGGGTTGGGACAAGGTCGATCAGATCGCCCTCCATGCGTGCGACCTCGTCGTCCTCGTCCTGGTCGGTGCTGCCCTCGGGGTAGACGAACAGCTCCTGCACCACCACGACCAGTTGGTCGTGGATGGGTTCGAGGCACCGCCCGCACTCCCCGGTCAGCGGACCCGTCAGGGTGCCGCTCACCAGCACGCCCTCCATGACGCTCTCGAGCCTGAGATCCAGGTCGAGCTCGGCACCGACGGGCACACCGATCAAGTCGACGAGCCCGAGACCCTCGGGCGCGGGAGCAGGCAACCGCACCCGCCGCATCGACCCCGGTCGACGGCCCAGCTCGCGCGTGTCGAGCACGAGGGGATCGCGGGGGTCGAGGCGGTGCTGCTGTTTCCTGTTCTCGGGCACGTGAGTTACTCGGCTCGGGACGAGACCAGAGTCAAGGCTAGCCGACGGCCGGTCCGGACCTCAGCCGGGCTGCGGCTGGTCGATGAAGCTGTCGTGCTCCTGCGCGTCGTGCAACTCGTCGAGGTCGGAGCGACCGGCCAGCTTCTGTCGCCCGCGCTCGACTGCGGCGAGGGTCTTGGTCAGGACGATCTCGAAATTGGCGAGCTTGCCGTCGACGTAGTCCTCGACCTCAAGCCGCATCGAGTCGGTGCGGATCCGGGCCTCCTGCACCAACCGCGCCGCCTCGAGCTGTCCCTCGGCGTACACGTCAGTCTCGGCCAGCATCCGCTCACGCTCGACCCTCGCCTCGGCGATGATCTGCTCGGCTTCCCGGTGGCCGGCCTGGACCACCTCGTGGCGGTCGCCGAGCACCACCTGCGCTTCGTGCAGCTGCTGGGGCAGCAACGCCCGCAGCTCCCCGAGCAGGTCGAGGACCTCGGACCGATTGATGACGCAGGACGCGGACATCGGCATCGACCGCGCGCCCTCGACGATCGCCGTGAGCTCAGCCAGCTTGGCCTGGACCGCGTCCACGCAACTCCTCCTCGCTACGGCGTGCGGGTGGCGAGCCGTTCCAGCAAGCGCCTGTGCACGGCGTCCGGCACCAGGCCGGACACGTCACCACCGTACGTCGCGACCTCCTTGACGAGGCTGCTCGACAGGAAGGAGTAGAGCGGGTTGGTGGTCATGAACATCGTCTCGACACCGGCCAGGCCGTGGTTCATCTGCGCCATCTGCAGCTCGTAGTCGAAGTCGCTGATCGCCCGCAGCCCCTTCACGATGACCTGCACCTCGCGGGCCTTGCAGAAGTCCACGATCAGCCCGTCGAAGCTGTCGACGACGACATTGCCGTAGCCGGCGGTCACCTCGCGCAGCATCTCGGTGCGCTCCTCGAAGGCGAACAGCCGGTTCTTGCTGGGGTTCATCCCGACCGCCACGACGACCTCGTCGTAGAGCAGGCTGGCTCGCCCGATGATGTCGAGGTGACCAAGCGTCACCGGATCGAACGACCCGGGGCAGGCGGCCCGTCTCAAGAGGCCACGCCGTCGATCGTCACGCCGTAGTGCAGCGTCGCCTCACCGTATCTGCGTGTCCGCACCGCCACGAGTCCCTCCGGCCAGGCGGGCGCGGGCCCGCGGGTGCGTCGCTCCACAGCGACGACGGCATCGATCGCCAGCCAGGGTACGAGGGCCAGCAGGACGGGGTCGACGTCGAGGTCGTACGGCGGGTCCAGGACCACCACGTCGTACGCCGAGGCAGGGCCGAGCAGGACCTGCTCGACGCGGTCCTGGACGAGCTCGGCGCCCGGCAGTCCGACGGCCGCGACGTTGGCCGAGATCGCCCTGCAGGCAGCCGGATCGTCCTCGACGAGGGTGACCTCGACCGCGCCGCGGGAGAGCGCCTCGAGCCCGATGGCCCCGGACCCGGCGTACAGGTCGAGGACGCGGGCGCCTTCGACGTCGACGAGCGACTGCAGGCTGGAGAACAGGCCTTCACGCACGCGGTCAGCGGTCGGTCGGGTCAGCTCGCCCCGGGGGACGACCAGGCGCCGGCCACGCGCCTCGCCGGCGATGATGCGCGTCACGCCTTCTCCAGGTAGTCGGCCCGTTCGGCGTCGACGAGGGCGGCGACACCCTGCCGCAGGGCAGGGTGCTGCTCCAGGGCCGGGTCGGCCGCGACGAGGGCCACGGCGGCCTCGCGGGCTTCCCGGATGACGTCCTCGTCGCGCAGCAGTTGCAGCATCCGCAGGGACGAGCGCTTGCCCGACTGGCTGGCGCCGAGCACATCGCCCTCCCGGCGCTGCTCCAGGTCGACGCGGGCCAACTCGAAGCCGTCGTTGGTGGCGGCGACCGCGTCGAGCCGGGCCCGGGCCGGGTTGCCGAGCTCGGTCTCGGTCACCAGCAGGCACAGCCCGGCGTGCGCACCACGACCGATCCGGCCGCGCAGCTGATGCAGCTGCGACACCCCGAACCGGTCGGCGTCCATGACGACCATGACGGTCGCGTTGGGCACGTCGACACCGACCTCGATGACGGTCGTCGCGACCAACACGTCGATGTGTCCCGCGGCGAACCGGCGCATCACGTCATCCTTGACGTCAGTGGGCAACCTGCCGTGCAGCAGCTCCACCCGCAGGCCGCGAAGCGGTCCGGCCACCAGCAAGGGTTGCAGCTCGGCGACGGCGATCGCGGGTCGCTTGTCGTCATCGGCCGGGGCCTGCTCCTCGCTGTCCGCGGGCCGGTCGTCACCGATCCTGGGGCAGACGACGAATGCCTGCCGCCCCTGCCCGACCTGCTCGCGGATACGGGTCCAGGCCGCGTCGAGCCAGGCCGGCTGCTCAGCGACCGGGACGACAGCGCTCCGGGTCGGCGCGCGCCCTTTGGGGAGCTCGGTCAGCGTCGAAACCTCGAGGTCGCCGTAGACCGTCATCGCCACCGTACGCGGGATCGGCGTGGCGGTCATCACGAGCACATGCGGCGCTGTCCCCTTCGCCCGCAGCGCTTCTCGTTGCTCGACCCCGAAGCGGTGCTGCTCGTCGACGACGACCATGCCGAGGTCGGCGAAGGCCACCCCCTCACTCAGCAGGGCGTGCGTGCCGACGACCAGGCCGGCCTCTCCGGAGGCTGCCTGCTCGAGCGCCGTACGCCGCGCCGCGGCGCCGAGCGAGCCGGTGAGCAGGGCCATGCTGGTCGCCAGGTCGCCGCCGATCAGCGGCCCCTGGCCGAGTTCGCCGAGCATCGCCCCGATGGATCGGGCGTGCTGCTGGGCGAGCACCTCGGTCGGCGCGAGCAGCGCCGCCTGTCCGCCGGTGTCGACGACAGCCAGCATCGCCCGCAGCGCGACCAGGGTCTTGCCGCTGCCGACCTCGCCCTGCAGCAGCCGGTACATCGGATGGCTGTCGGCGAGCTCGCGGGTCAGTACCTGACCGATGTCGCGCTGACCGCGGGTCAGCACGAACGGCAGCCGCGCGTCGAAGGCGGCCAGCAGCCCGTCCGGCCGGGCCGGCCGCGGCACACCGGGCAGCGCCCGGGCGGCCGCCCGGCGAATCGCGAGGGTCGTCTGCAGGATGAACGCCTCGTCCCACTTCAGCCGCAACGAGGCCCGCGCGATGTCTGCCCGGCTCTGCGGCCGATGCACCTGCTCCAGCGCCTCGCGCAGTCCTGGCAGTCCTCTGGCCGCGCGGAGTGCCGGCGGCAGCGGATCGCCGCCGACGTCGAGCTGATCAAGGGCCAGCCGGACGCTGCGCAGCACCACGACGCTGGAGGCCTTGGCGGTCGCCGGGTAGACCGGCAGCAGCTCGCCGGCGAACTCGGCGGTCGCGACGCCCTGGTCGTCATCGACCAGCTGGTACTCCGGGTTGGCCAGCTGGACCCGCTTGTTGAACCGCTCGACCTTTCCGGCGAAGAACGCCTGCCGACCGGGCACCAACTCACGCTGCACCCAGACCCGGTTGAAGATCGCCATCGTCATCGTCCGGCCGTTGCCGTCGCGGATGGTGACGTCGGTCTTGTGCAGCGGCTTCTTGCCGGCCCTGGCCGGGAAGCGCTTGGTCTCGATCTTGGCCACCTCGGCGAACACCGTCGCGTGCTCGCCGATGACCAGCTCGTCGAACGCCGCCAGCCGGCCGCGCTCGTCGTATCTGCGTGGATAGTGCCGCAGCAGGTCGCCGACGGTGTGCAGCCCGAGCTGCTCGGCCAGGACCGGCGCGGTCTTGCCGACGACGTCGCGCAGCCGGGTGTCGAAGTTGACCATCATTCCACCCCCAGCAGCAGTGGGCAGTGCGGCTGGCCCCCGTCGTAGGCCAGCACCTCAACCCCGGGATGCGCGTCCCTGACGTACGACGACAGCCGGTCGCCGACGCCACCGGCAGCGTCGGCCCCGCAGATGACGGTGGCCAACTCGCCACCGTTGAGCAGCATCCGGTGCAGCAGCTCGCAGCCGACCTGCACGACCTCGCCGCCGACGATGACAACGTCACCCTCGAGCAGGCCGAGGACGTCGCCCTCGGCGCACGCCCCGGCGGGCGTCAGTGCGCCGCGGACGGCTCGGGTGACCGCACCCCAGCGGGTGCCGGCGGCCGCCGCGGCCATCGCCGCGACGTCGTCGTCGAGCGCCGCCACCGAATTCGCGACCGACAGGGCCGCCAGACCCTGCAGCGCCGATTGCGTCGGCACCACCGCGACCACCAGGCCGACCTCCCGCGCGGCCTGCGCCGCGGCGTCCGCGACCGCCCGGACGTTGCCGTCGTTGGGCAGGAGCACCACCTCGCGCGCCCCGGCCCGACGGGCCACGTCGAGCAGCTCCGCCGTCGACGGGTTGCAGGTCGGCCCACCGTCGACCACCAGCGCGCCGCCCGCCCGGAACAGCTCCGCAAGGCCCTCGCCGGACGCCACCGCCACGACGGCCCGCCGCTCGTCCGGCACCGGTCCCGCCTCGGCAAGGAGCTGATCGGCGAACCGGGTCACGGTGATGCGGAACGGCTGGCCGGCCTCGACCCCTGCCTCGACGGCGGCGCCGATGTCGTTGACGTGCACGTGCACGTTGTGCAGCCCGCCATCGCCGACGACGACGAGGGAGTCGCCGAGGCGTCCGAGCACCTTTTTCAGGGTGGTGACGGCCGCGGCCGAGGCGCCCCGCAACAGGAACTGCACCTCGTAGGCGAAGGCGGCGCTGCCGGTCTCCCGGGCGAGCACCAGCCCGGAGCGGTCCCGGGGCACGAGCAGGCCCGGTGCAGGCGCAACCGCCCGGCCGGTGACGACCGCCTCGAGCGCTTCGAGCAGCACGCACAGCCCCCGGCCGCCGGCGTCGACCACCCCAGCCGCCCGCAGCTGCGGCAGCAGCTCCGGGGTGCGTGCGAGCGAGGCGGCGGCGGCCTCCCGGGCGACGGTGACAAGGGCGTCGAGCCGAGCCCCCGGTACGGCGTACCGGGCCTGGACGGCCTCGGCTGCCTGCCTCGCGACGGTGAGCAGGGTGCCCTCGACGGGGGTCGCGACCGCAGCGTAGGCGAGCTCGGCGGCGCGGGTCAGTGCCTTGGCCAGCTCGGCCGGACCGGCGGTCTGCAGCGACCCGAAGACCTCGGTCACCCCCCGAAGCAGCTGGCTCAGGATGACCCCCGAGTTGCCGCGGGCCCCCATCAGCGCGCCGTACGCCATCGCCCTGGTCGTGCCGGCCATGTCGGTCGGTGCAGCGGCGATCGCCTCGACGACCGCGGTCATCGTGAGCTGCAGATTGCTGCCGGTGTCGCCGTCGGGCACCGGGTAGACGTTGAGGTCATCGAGCTCCTGCCGGGCCGCGGTGATGGCCTCCAGGCCGGTCGTGCACCAGTGGCGCACGGCGGCGGCGTCGAGCTCGGCCAGCACAGAGGTCCCTGTCGTCGGAGGGGAACGAGGCTATCCCGGCTGCTACGCTCGCGGGGTTCCCCGGCGGAGTCGGGCCTTGCGATCCATCATCACCTGGAGTGTTCCGTGGCTGCCAATTGCGACGTGTGTGGCAAGGGGCCGGGCTTCGGCATGTCGGTCAGCCACTCCCACCGGCGCACCCGCCGCCGCTGGAACCCCAACATCCAGACGGTCCGGGCGATGGTCGGCCGTACGCCCAAAAAGCTCAACGTCTGCACGTCGTGCATCAAGGCCGGCAAGGTCGTCCGCTCGGCCT
>JAYTOZ010000109.1:0-1876 GCA_043747515.1 Frankiales bacterium
TGGTCGTCGCGCGCGCGGGTTGAGCCAGCTACGAGGAACTGGCCGAGCAGGGTCGCACGGTCGAGCTCGGTGATGTCCCTGTCACGCTCGCCTCGCTCGAGGACGTCATCGCCTTCGAGGAGGCCGCCGGGCGGCCGAAGGACCGGGCGGCGCTGCCCCTGCTGCGAGTCCTGCAGGACCGACTCGGGCCAGCCCCGTCAGCCGGGTCGCGAACCAAGATGCAGCGCAGCGAGACCTGCTCGGTGCCACCCGCCTGCCGCAGTTGCAGGCGTGCCGCGATCTTTTCCAGCGGCAGGTCGCTCGACGCAACGTCCATCACCAGGTTGAACGCCTCGTCGTCGGTGACGTCGGGCCGCGAGCCGTTGAGGTCCAAAAACACCGCTGTCGCCAGCCACGCCAGGCGCTTGTTGCCGTCGACCCAGGCATGACTGCTGGCCACCGAATGCGACAGAGCGGCCGCCTTCAACGCAAGGGTCGGAGAGGCGTCCTCGCCGAAGGTCCTCAGCCGGGGGCGGGCCACCGCGCTGTCGAGCAGGCCCACGTCGCGGACCGGCCCGGCGCCCATCAGACGCACAAGCCCGAGCAGGTCTTCCAGCTCGAGATATGCAAGCTCGTTCAACCGGCGCCGAGCCGCTCCAACACCTCACCCCAGCGTGCGGCCAGCCGATCGGAGCGCTCCGCGACTCGGACTCGATGACCGGTTTGCTGATAAAGCTCCAGCACTGTCCGGCGGATGACTTCCTGCCGTGAACCGCCCTCGGCGTCGGCCGGCGCTGTCAAGCCTTTGGTCGGTTCGCAAGGTGAGCGCCATGCCCAGCTCGATACCGTTGTGATTCCAGGGCGACGAGGAGTGTGCCAATGCCCAGCATCGACGCGCTCGAGCAGGCCCGCGCTGCCGTCGAGCGCGACGTCGGCCCGGCGTACGGCGAGGTGGTCGAGCCGGCGGTCGAGCACCGCCGCTGGTGGCTGTCGCAGTGGCCCGAAGGCGGACCGTTCGTGCTGTGCCTGCTCGCGCAGGATGTGCAGGAGGCCGTGCATCTGCGCAACCCGCTGTGGCCGGTCTGCTCCGAAGCTTCCTGCCCCGAGGTCAGCGCGCACCCGCTGTACGTCGAGCCGGACCTCGGCCCCGATCCGTTCTGGGTCTGCCATACGACCGGGCTGCCGGTCGCGGCCGTCGGGTCGTTGCAACGGTGAACCGTTACCAACTGCCGCTGATCGTGCGGCTGCGTTGCTCCTGGCCAGCGCCGCCGTACGGGTAGTCGGCCGCGCCGGGGTCGCTGGCCGCGTCCAGCCGGGCCGTCTCCTCTGGCGACAGGTGGAGGTCCGCGGCGCCGAGATTGTCATTGAGCTGGGCGACGGTCCGGGCGCCAAGGATCACCGAGGTCACCGCTGGGCGGTCGACCAGCCAGGCGAGGGCCACCTGGGCCATCGACGCCCCGCGGCCCTCGGCGACCGAGCGGACCGCGTCGACGACGTCCCAGGTGCGCTCCCGCGAGCCGCGCTTGTCGTAGGCCTCCACGCCGCGCTCGGGGTCCTCCCCGAGGCGGGTGGCGCCGGTCGGCCGCTCGTCGCGGGTGTACTTGCCGGTCAGCCAGCCGCCGCCGAGCGGTGACCACGGCAGCAGGCCCAGGCCGTTGGCGCGGGCGGCCGGCACGATCTCCCATTCGATCTCGCGGGCCAGCAGGTTGTACTGCGGCTGCAACGTGACGGGCACCGACAGGTGTCGGTGCTCGGCGACGTCGACCGCGCGCTGCAACTGCCAGCCGGTGAAGTTCGACAGCCCGATGTAGTGCACCTTGCCCGCCGAGACCGCATCGGACAACACGCCGAGCGTCTCCTCGATCGGGGTGTGCGGGTCGTAGGCGTGCACCTGGTA
>JAYTOZ010000110.1:0-3847 GCA_043747515.1 Frankiales bacterium
AGGTCGTGCCCGGCGGAGCTCACCGCGAGCGGCCAGGTGGAGGTCTCGGTGAGGCCCGGCGTCACGGCCGCCTCGAGCACCTGCGGCGCGCCGTCGACGCCGATCAAGACGTCGACCCGGGACAGGTCGCGCAGCCCGAGTAGCCCGTGCACCTGTTCGGCGACGGCGCGCAGCGCGGGCACGTCGAGCAGGTCGGAGTCGTCGGCCAGCGAGGTGTAGCGGACCCTGGACGAGGCGTCGTAGCGCGCCTGGTAGTCATACGACGTGCCAGCGGGCAGCTCGATAAGCATCGGTGCGAGCGCCCGCGGGCCTTCGCCGAGGTCGAGCACCGGAACGGTCAGCT
The DNA here is from genome assembly GCA_043747515.1 of Frankiales bacterium. Lineage (GTDB taxonomy): Bacteria > Actinomycetota > Actinomycetes > Mycobacteriales > SCTD01 > JAYSQK01. The sequence continues at coordinate 344 of JAYTOZ010000110.1, forward strand.
CGACGCCGTCGACGTAGGCCTCCAGCAGCACGTCGGGCGCATAGGCGTAGGCCTGCACGAGCGCACCGGGCAACTCCTGCTCGGTGTGCACGACGGTGACGCCGAGTGCTGAACCGCCGGTGACCGGCTTGACGACAAGCGGCAGACCGATCACCCGGTCGACCAGCTCGTAGAGGTTCTGCGGCCCGACCTCGCGGAAGATCGTGCTGGGCAGCGTGACCCAGGCCGGGGTGCGCACGCCCCGCTCGGTCATCCGGGTCTTGGCGATCGACTTGTCGTACGCGGCGCGGCAGGCCCCCGCCGTCGAGCCCACATAGGGCACCCCGGCCAACTCGAGCAGCGACTGCACCGTGCCGTTCTCCCCCGACCCGCCGTGCAGCGCCACGAAGGCGACATCGGCGGTGTGCTCGGCGAGCAGGCCGACAAAGCGCTCGTCGACGTCCCAGTGGTCGACCCCGAGGCCCCGCCGGACGAGCGCCTCGGACAGCCGCCGACCGGACCGCACGGACACGTCGCGCTCGTGGGAAAGCCCACCCGAGATGACCGCTACCTGCTGCACGCGCGCCACCCTACGGCTCGGCTGGCACCGCGCAGTGCGACGCTCGACGGCGTGGCGCAGCTGTCGATATCCCGGGGCATCTCCGAGCTGGCCCGGCGCGACCCCGACCGGCCGGCCGTCTGCGACAGCGTCCGGGCGCTGACCCGCCGCCAGCTCGACGAGCAGACCAACGGCCTGGCCAGGACATACGCCGCGCTGGGGGTCCGCGCCGGCGACCTGGTCACCATCGCCCTACCGAACGGCGTCGGCTTCGTCGAGGCGTGTGTCGCCACCTGGAAGCTCGGTGCCACCCCGCAGCCGGTGTCGGCAAAGCTCCCGCCCCCGGAGCTGGCGGCCATCCTTGAGCTCGCCGCGCCGCGGCTGGTCGTCACCCAGGAGCTGGCGCCCGACGTTGACAGCTCCCCGCTGCCGGACGTCGTCAGCGCCGAGTGGAAGGCGCCGACGTCCGGCGGCTCGACCGGCCGACCCAAGCTGATCGTTGCCACCACACCGGGCGTCTTCGACCCCGACGTGCCAGCTGTGCCCTACCTGCACCCCGCCGGAGTGCAGCTGGTGCCGGGCCCGCTCTACCACAACGGACCGTTCATCTACGCCTTCCGGGGGCTGTTCTGCGGGCATTCGCTGATCGTTCGGGAACGCTTCGACCCGCTCGACTGGCTGACCTGCGTCCAGGCGCACCGGATCACCTGGACGATGGCCGTCCCGACGATGCTGCACCGCATCTGGCGGCTCGAGCCCGAGGTCCGGGGCGCCTACGACCTGTCCTCGCTGCAGGTCCTGCTCCACCTCGGCGCGCCCTGCCCGGTCGAGCTCAAGCGGGCCTGGATCGGCTGGCTCGGCCCGGACCGGATCTGGGAGCTGTACGCCGGGACAGAGGCCAACGGCATCACCGTGATCGACGGCAACGCGTGGCTCACCCACCCCGGTTCGGTCGGCCGGCCGGCCCTGGGCTCGGCCGTGCGGGTGCTCGACGATCGGGGCCACGACGTGCCGACCGGCGAGGTGGGTGAGGTCTACCTGATGCCGGCGGGTGGTCCCGGCTCGACGTACCGCTATGTGGGGGCGACCGCCCGCAGCGTCGACGGGTGGGAGTCACTCGGCGACCTCGGCCGGCTCGACGCGGACGGCTACCTGTATCTGGTCGACCGGACGGCGGACTGCATCGTGAGCGGCGGGGCCAACGTCTACCCGGCCGAGGTGGAGGCGGCCCTGGAGAGCCACCCGGCGGTCCGCTCGTGTGCGGTCATCGGGCTACCGGACGACGACCTCGGGCAGCGGGTGCACGCCCTGGTCGATGCAACCCAACCGGTGGGCCCGGAGGCGCTCATCGCGCACGTCGCAGCGCGGCTGGCCCGCTACAAGGTGCCGCGGACCGTCGAGCTGGTCGACGGTCCGCTGCGTGACGACGCCGGCAAGCTGCGCCGCTCGCAGTTGCGGGCGGAGCGCCTGCCGCTCAGCCCCCGAAGCCCGACTCCCGGGCAATCGTGAGCTTGTCGGTCTCATCGTGGAAGCCCGCGCCGGCGATGAGCAGCGACGGCCGGTGCTCGTTGCCATGGTGGCCGCAGAACAGCAGCTCGGAGCCGTTCGGCAGCTTCGCCCGCAGGTAGGCCTGCGAACTGCAGCGGTCGCAGCGGTCGAGCGCGGTCAGGGGGGTGGCATCGGCGGCGGGGGCGGGGCGGGTGACGGTGTCCATGCTGACCTCCGGTGCAGGGGCGGGGCTCGTTGATGCCCACACCTGGAGTCAACACGCCCCGAGGGGGGTTCTTTCCGGAAATCGCTGTGACGCAACGGACACGTCACACAGGATTGACCTTGCCGACATATCCGGTCTCAGCGACCGGCAACGGTGACCCCGCCGTCGACGACGAGCGTCTCGCCGGTGATCCAGGAGGCGTCGTCCGAGAGCAGGAAGGCCGCTGCCTTGGCGACGTCCGCCGGCACGCCGAGCCGGCCCATCGGATAGGCCTTGGCCACCTGCTCCTCGCGGCCTTCGTACAGCGCCTCGGCGAACCGGGTCTTGACGACCGCGGGCGCCACCGCGTTGATCCGCACCGTCGGCCCCAGCTCGGCGCCGAGCTGGCGGACCAGGTGGATGACAGCGGCCTTGCTGGCGTTGTAAGCGCCGATCGGCGCCCCGCTGCGCAGGCCACCGACGCTCGCGACCACCAGCACCGCACCGCCATGCTGCGCCATGCCGGCCCGCCACGCCTGCTGCACCCAGCCGAGCACCGCCGTGACGTTGACCTCGAAGACCTTGCGCACCGCGGCGAGGTCGGCGTCGACGAGCGGACCGTACTGCGGGTTGACGGCGGCATTGGCAACCAGGAGGTCGAGCCGACCGAACCGTTCGACGGCGAGCGCCACAGCTGCCGCCTGGTGCGCCTCGTCGTCCGCGCTGCCCCGGGCAACCGCGACCCGTTCGGCACCGAGCCGGTCGAGGACCGCCTGCAGCTCGTCGGCCTTGCGGGCCGTCACGACGGCGTTGGCCCCGCGGTCGAGCAGCTCCTCGACGATGGCGAGGCCGATGCCGCGGGTGCCCCCCGTGACCAGCACGGTGCGGCCAGCGAAGTCGCGGCTCACCGGCTGGGCAGGTCGAGGTCGTCCTCGATGCCGGCCGCGGTCATCCCCGACCACGTCCCGTCGACCAGGTGCGAGAGCACCACGAGGTCGCGCAGGACACCGGCCCGGTCCCGGACGTGGTCGCGCAGGAGGGCTTCGGGCTCGAAGCCCAGCCCCTCGAACATGCCGATCGCCGGGACGGCATCGACCACCACCTCGACGACCAGCTTGTCGAGCCCCATCTCCAGCCCGGCGAGCAGCCCGTGGCGGGCGAGCTCGCGGCCGACCCCCTTGCCGCGGCAGGCCGGGTCGACCACGACGCGCAGGCTGCCGACGTGCGCCGACCAGCCGACCAGGGGGAGCACGGCCGCGTAGCCGACGATCCG
>JAYTOZ010000111.1:0-3495 GCA_043747515.1 Frankiales bacterium
CAGGTCGAGTCCGACGACGAAGGTTACGTGCTGGTCGAGCCGTACAGCACCCGCACCAACGTGCCCGGCGTGTTCGCCGCCGGCGACCTCGTCGATCACACCTACCGGCAGGCCATCACCGCGGCTGGGACCGGTTGCGCAGCGGCGCTGGATGCCGAGCGCTGGCTCGCCGCCCACGAGGAGCCCGTGGCCGCCGGGTCGGAATGACCCCTGTGGGCACACCGTTGATACCAATACACCCTGAGCCGAGGAGCACCACAATGGGCGCGAACACCAAGATCACCACCGACGCGACCTTCGCGACCGACGTCCTGCAGAGCGACAAGCCGGTCCTGGTCGACTTCTGGGCCGAGTGGTGCGGACCGTGCAAGATGGTCGCTCCCGTGCTCGAGGAGATCGCCGGCGAGAATGCCGACAAGATCAGCATCGTCAAGCTGAACATCGATGAGAATCCTGGCGCGGCCCGCGACTACCAGATCATGTCGATCCCGACGATGGCCGTGTTCTCTGGCGGCAAGATGGTCAAGTCCATCGTCGGCGCGAAGCCGAAGGCCGCGATCCTCAAAGATCTCGAGGCCTTTCTGTAGTCCCAGCAGCCGTCCGCAGGCCGGGCCCACGGGTCGTGTCCGGCCTGTGTCGTACGCCGGGGCAGTGGCCAGCCCTCTACGATGAGAACTCCCCTCGTCCCGGAAGGCCCGCCTGTGCAGCTGTTCCGCCGCGGCGACGCCGGGCCTGCCGTGTCCCAGATCCAGTCCACCCTGTTGGCCCTGGGACTGCTCCAGGACATCGCCTCGTCGGTCTTCGATGACGCCACCGACGAGGCGGTCCGGGAGTTTCAGCAGCGCCGCGGGGTCTCCGTCGATGGCATCGTCGGGCCGGAGACCTACGCTGCGCTGCAGGCCGCCCGGCTCACTCTGGGCGACCGATTGCTGTCGCTGTCGGGTCGGATGTTCGTCGGTGACGACGTGTCGATGCTGCAGGACCGGCTGCTCGAGTTGGGCTTCGACGCCGGCCGGATCGACGGGGTTTTCGGGGTACGGACCGAGCGGGCCCTGAAGGCCCTGCAGCGGGAGTACGGCCTGCGCAGCGACGGGGTCTGCGGCCCGGCGACGCTCCGCGCCCTCAAGCAACTCGGCCGACTGGTCACCGGTGGTCGGCCACATGCGCTGCGCGAGACCGAGGTGCTGCACCGCTCGGGTATCGCCCTGCCGGGCAAGATCGTTGTCATCGACCCCGGGCACGGAGGCCGGGAGCGCGGGGCCAGCGCGCACGGGCTCGACGAGGCCGCCGTCGTACTCGACCTGGCCGCTCGGCTCGAAGGTCGGCTGTCGGTCGTCGGGGTGCGCGCCCTGCTGACCCGGTTGGCCGACACCTGCCCCAGCGACGCGGAGCGGGCCGATTTCGCCAACACCACCGGGGCCGACCTGGTGATCAGCCTGCATGTGGACCGGTCCGGGTCACCGCTCGCACAGGGCGTCGCGACCTACCACTTCGGCACCGGCACCGGGACGACGTCGACGGTCGGCGAACAGCTCGCCTCGCTCGTTCAGCGCGAAGTCGTCGCCCGCACCGACCTCGTCGACTGCCGGGTGCACGCCAAGACCTGGGACCTGCTGCGACTGACCCGAATGCCGACGGTCCGGCTCGAGCTCGGCCATCTCACCAACCCCGGCGACGCCACCCGGCTCGCCAACCCGGGGTTTCGCGACACGGTCGCGGAAGCGCTGCTCGTCGCGATCCAGCGGCTCTACCTGCCGCCCGACCTCGACCCGCCGACCGGGGCGCTGCGGCTGCCGGACCTCGCCCGGCTCTAACCCCCGTTCCGCAGCGAGGTCCCGCTCAGACCGGGCGCAGCACCGGGTCGGGCGATATCGAGCCGAGCAGCCGCTCCAGGGCCACCTCGACGTCCTCCCGCCAGGAGACCGCGGTCTTCAGCTCCAGCCGCAGCCGGGGATAGCGGTGGTGCGGCCGGACCGTCTTGAAGCCGACCGCGAGCAGGTGCTCGGCCGGTAGGACACAGGTCGGGCTCTCCCATTTCAGGTCGCCGAACGCCTCGATCGCCCGAACCCCGCGTCGCTGCAGGTCCTTCACGACACCCTGCACGAGCATCCGCCCCAGTCCTGCGCCGGCGAAGTCCGGTAGGACGTGGCCGGTCATCAGCAGCACGGCGTCCGGGCTGACCGGCGACGTCGGGAAGGCCACCGAGCGCGGCACGTACGCCGGCGGGGCGTACATCACAAAGCCCGCCGGTATGCCGTCGACGTAGACGAGCTTGCCGCAGCTGCCCCACTCCAGCAGGGTTGCGGACACCCAAGATTCCTTCTCAAAGGCCGTGTCGCCGGCGTCCTGGGCCCGCGACAATGCGACCGGGTCGAGCTCCCAGAACACGCACCGGCGGCAGCGCCCAGGCAGGTCGTCGAGGTTGTCCAGGGTGATGTTGACCGTGCGCCGGCTCACGGTCGCCCCAGGGCGTGTCGAGGCACCTGGATTAGACCGAGCGCGCGCAGCCGTGAGGTGGTCACGAGCCAATGTAAACGAGCGCGGCAGCGGCCGGCGCGGGCGCGGACCGCCCGCCACGGCGCGGCCGACCGCGCCCGGCGCCGGTAGCCTATCTGTCATGGCCGGGGTCACGTTCGACGCCTTCACCGACCGCTACGCGGCGCGGACCGCCGGCATGACCGCCTCGGAGATCCGGGCCCTGTTCGCCGTGGCCAGCCGCCCCGAGGTCGTCTCGCTCGCCGGCGGCATGCCGTACACCACTGCCCTGCCGCTCGACGCGGTCGGCAAATTGCTGTCGGACCTGCTCGCGACCCGCGGCGCCCAAGCTTTGCAGTACGGCTCCGGCCAGGGTGACCCGGTGCTGCGCGAGCTGATCTGCGAAGTGATGGCGCTCGAGGGCGTCGTCGGCTCCCCCGACGACGTGGTGGTCACCGTCGGCTCCCAGCAGGCCCTGGACCTGGTGACCCGCATCTTCTGCGATCCCGGTGACGTCGTGCTTGCCGAGGCCCCGTCGTACGTCGGGGCGCTCGGAACCTTCGCGGCCTACCAGGCCGAGGTCGTGCACGTGGCGATGGACGCTGACGGGCTCGTGCCCGAGGCGCTGCGGGAGGCGATCGCAGCTGCCGCGGCGGCCGGGAAGCGGACCAAGTTCCTCTACACGATCCCGAACTTCCACAACCCGGCCGGGACGTCGCTGTCCGACGTGCGTCGCGACGAGGTCCTCGCGATCTGCGTCGAGGCCGGGCTGTTGGTGCTCGAGGACAACCCCTACGGGCTGCTGGGGTTCGACGGCCCGCCGGTCCGTGCGATCCGGGCCCGGTCGGAGTCCGAGCACGTGCTCTATCTGGGGTCGTTCTCCAAGACGTTTGCCCCCGGGCTCCGGGTCGGCTGGGTGCTGGCGCCGCACGCCGTCCGGGAGAAGCTGGTGCTGGCCTCCGAAGCGTCGGTGCTCTGCCCGCCGGCGCTGAACCAGCTGGCGATCGTGGACTACCTCTC
>JAYTOZ010000112.1:0-9480 GCA_043747515.1 Frankiales bacterium
CGACGACCTGCGGGAACGCCGCGAGTGCCAGGAGCAGCTCGGCCTCGCGCGGGTGGCTGAGCAACGCCAGGTCGACCGACGCCGGATCCGGCTCGGGGATGCCCAGCTCGGCGGCGTGCCGAAGGACCGAGGCGGCCCGCGTCGCGGCGTACTGCACGTAGAAGACGGGATTGTCGCTCGTGCGCCGGGCCCACAGGTCGAGGTCGATGTCGAGCTGGCTGTCCGCGCTGGAGCGGGCCAGGGCATAGCGGGCGGCATCGACGCCGATCGCCTCCACCAGGTCATCGAGGGTGATGACGGTGCCGGCCCGCTTGCTCATTTTGAGCGGCTCACCGGCCCGCACCAGGTTGACGAGCTGACCGATGAGGATCTCGAGGTTGACGCCGGGGACGTCGCCGAAGGCAGCACACATGGCCATCAGCCGGCCGACGTAGCCGTGATGGTCGGCGCCCAGCATGATGATCACCCGGTCGAACCCACGCTCGCGCTTGTCGAGGTAGTAGGCAAGGTCGCCGCTGATGTAGGCCGGCTCGCCACCCGACTTGATGACCACCCGGTCCTTGTCGTCGCCGAAGTCGGTGGTGCGCAGCCAGCGCGCCCCGTCCTTGTCGTACATCCGGCCGGCCGCGTCGAGCCGACGCACGGCCCGCTGGACGGCACCGGTCTCGTGCAGGTGGTTCTCGTGGAAGTAGACATCGAAGTCGACCCCGAACTCGTGCAGCGAGACCTTGATCTCATCGAACATCAGCTGCACGCCGTGTGCCCGGAACACCTCCTGGGGGTCGGTCTGCGCCAGCGCATCGGGCGCAAGGGCAAGCACCCGTTGGGCAATCTCGGCGATGTAGTCGCCGCCGTAGCCGTCCTGCGGCGCTGGCTCGCCGTTGGCCGCAGCCAGCAGCGACCGGGCGAAGCGGTCGATCTGCGCGCCGTGGTCGTTGAAGTAGTACTCGCGGGTGACCTTGGCGCCACTGGCCTCGAGCAGCCGGGCGAGCGCGTCGCCGACAGCCGCCCAACGCACCCCGCCGATGTGCAGCGGACCGGTCGGGTTGGCACTGACGAACTCCAGGTTGACGTGCTGGCCTACCGCAGCGTCGTTCCTGCCGTACGCCGCACCGGCGGCCACCACCTGCACCGCGACCTGGCCCAGGGCGTCGTGCGACAGCCGGATGTTGAGGAAGCCAGGCCCGGCCACCTCGACGCTCGCGATGCCGTCCGCGAGGCGCAGTCGGGCGGCGACGAGCTCGGCGACCGGACGCGGTTTCCCGCCGGCCGCCTTGGCGAGCATGAGCGCGACGTTGGTCGCGTAATCGCCGTGCTCCTTGACCTTGGGCCGCTCGACGACCACGTCGTCGGGCACGACGACGGTCAGCTCGTCGTTGTCGACGCAAGCGGTCACAGCCGCGCGGACCGCGCGGCGCACGTCGACGGGAGTCATTGGTCGAGGTTATCGCGGCGCCGCGACCTACTATCTGCAATGGGACTGTCCGACGCAGCCCCACGACGCACACGGACGGACGGACCGAGATGGCCCAGCGCACCCAGCCCCCACAGCCCTCCGGGACCGGCCGGCCTCCCGCCGGCCGGACAAGCGGGCCGCGCGGGCGCAAGCCCGCGCCGGTCAAAAAGCCGTTCCCGGTCGCATTCGTGCTCGGCAGCGTCGCGCTCGCCGCACTGCTGATCGGCGTCATCGTCTTCGCCGTCATCAACCAGGGGTCCGGTGCCAAGGGCACCCTGGCCCAGGTCGACAAGCTCAGCGGGCTCATCAAGAGCGACACCGCGAATGGCAAGGCAAGGCACGTGACCGGTGTTGTCAGCTATCCCAACCAGGCGAGCGCGCCGCCCGTCAACGGCAGTCACAACGTCCTGCCCGAGACGTGCGCGGTCTACAGCCAAAAGATCCCCAACGAGCACGCGGTGCACTCGATGGAGCACGGCGCGGCATGGGTGACCTACCGCCCCGACCTGCCGGTCTCACAGCTGGCGACCCTGAAGGGCGAGGTGAATGGCAATCCCTACCGCCTGATGAGCCCCTACCCGGGTTTGAAGAGCGCCATCAGCCTGCAGGCCTGGGGCCGCCAGCTGTTCGTCGACAGCGCGTCGGACAAGCGGGTGAAGGAGTTCCTGGGCAGCTTCACCAACGGCCCGACGACGCCCGAGAAGGGCGCGTCCTGCAGCGGCACCAGCCAGACCGGGACGACGCCGGCCCTGAAGTAGCTCAGCGTTCGGGCAGGCCCGCCAGCCGTCGTACCGTCGTGATCAGCTCGTCTGGGTCGAACGGCTTGGTCAGGTAGGCGTCGACGCCGATCCGGCTGCCGCGTTGGAGGTCGGCCTCCTGGGCGCGCGCCGACAGCAGCACCACCTTGATCCCAGCTGTCTCAGGGTCGGCGCGCAACCGGCTGGCAGCATCCCAGCCGTCCAGCCTGGGCATCATGATGTCCAACGTGATGACGCACGGATCGACATCCTTGACGATGTCAAGGCAGTCTTGACCGTCCACGGCGGTCGACACCTCAAACCCCTCGAGCTCGAGGTTGACGGTGATGAGCTGGCGGATCACGTCGTCGTCGTCGACCACGAGGACACGTCCGAGGTTGGCTGGCACCTGGAGAGGCTACCGGCGGGGCATCGTCTGGGTGGCCCGACTGCTAACGTCTCGCCCGCACCCCGGGCCCCCGTAGCTCAGGGGATAGAGCGCTTCCCTCCGGAGGACGAGGCGCAGGTTCGAATCCTGCCGGGGGCACAACCCAGATGTGCGTGGCCACGTTCGAGCGCACCCTTGTCCGGACGTTCGGTGATCCACCGACATGCAGCGCGGCGCCGACGGGCGGCACCCGACTCCCGCGCAACACCGTCAGCAGGTCGCCGCGACCGGGGCCTTGCCGGTGAGCAGGTAAGCGTCGATCTTGTCGGTCAAGCACGGCGTCGCGTCGGCCCGGTAGGCCGTGTGCCCGTCCCCGATGTGGGTGAGGAGCACCGCCTTCGTGAGTTGCCGGGCCAGGCCCTGCGCCCAGATGTACGGCGTGGCCGGGTCCCTGGTCGTCCCGACCACGACGACCGGCGGTGCGCCGGCGCCGGTCACCGCGTGCGGGCGGCTGACCGCGTCAACTGGCCAGACCGCACACCCCAGCCCAGACAGGACGATGGACGGGCCGAAGCGGGGCGAGCTGCGCGCGACCCGTTTGGCGAGCGCAAGGTAGGGCGCGTCGGTCCGTGGCCACGGCCGGTCGATGCAGTTCACCGCGAAGTTGGCCTCGTTGAGGTTGGCGTAGCCGGCGGCGGTGCGCTCCAGATAGGAGTCCGACAGCGAGAGCAGCACCGCGCCCTGCCCGCGCACCGCGGCCACCAGGCCGGCTGAGATCGCCGGCCAGCCGAACTGCCGGCTGTAGAGCCCTGCGCCCACCCCGAGCGAGAACTCCCCCACACCGACCGTGCGGGTGCCGTCGCCGGGCAACGGCGTTGCCGTGACCTTGGCCTGCAGTGCGTCGTACGCCGCACCGAGATCGCCCTTGACCGCCTGCCGGAACGCGCAGGTTGTGCGTTGGCACTCCGCGAGGAAGGCCCCGAGTGCGACGTCGAACCCCTTGGACTGGCCCTCCAGCAACCGGTCCCAGGTGAGCGTCGGGTCGAGCGCACCGTCAAGGACCATGGCCCGCACGTGGGTCGGGAACTGCGCCAGGTAGGCCGCCCCCAGCGAGGTGCCGTAGGAATAGCCGAGGTAGGTGAGCTTGTCGTCACCGACTGCGGCGCGGACCCGGTCCATGTCGCGGGCCACCTCGACCGTCGAGACGTGCGGGAGCACCCGGCCGGAGCGCTGCCGACAGCCCGCCGCGAAGGCCCGGTTGCCGGCTTCGAGCGCGGCCAGGCCGGCGGCGTCGTTGGGAGCCGGATCGAGGTGGAAGTAGCGGTCGAGCTCTGCCGTCGTCTCGCACCGGATCGGTGCGCTGCCACCGACGCCGCGCGGATCGAACGCCACCAGGTCGAAGCGGGCCCGCACCACGGCCGGGATCTGACCCGCGTTGTCCGTCAGGAACGACACGGCGGACGCCCCCGGGCCGCCGGGGTTGATCAGCAGCGAGCCGATCCGGGCCTTCGGGTTGGTCGCAAGGGTGCGGGTCAGGGCCAATTCGATCGTCCCGCCAGCCGGTGCGGCGTCATCGAGCGGCACCCGCAACGTGGAGCACTGGAAACCGCCTCCACAGCCCTTCCAGATCAGCACCTGCCGCGGGGCCGTGGACGTGGCAGGTCGTGCCGGGGGCGCCGTGACCCGGTCGACCGGCGCGGTGGTCCGCGGCGCGGTCGGCCCGGCCAACGGGCGCGACGAAACCGTCCCGCCACTGCAGGCGCTCAGGACAAGCAGGCCGGTCAGGGCCAGGGGACGCAGCACGGCAACATCCTTGCTCACCAGGCGACGACGCGACGGTCCTCCCACAGCAGCCCGGTGTCGCCGGCGCTCCGGCCGGCCAGCCACAGCGCGGTGTCCGCCCCCTGCTCGGCGCTCCGCGGCGCCGCCTCGCCACCCATGTCGGTGCGGCAGTGGCCGGGACAGACGGCATCGACCAGCACCCCTCGACTGCCGCGGCCCAACTCGGCGGCGAGGTTCTTGGTCAGCGCGTTCACGGCAGCCTTCGACACCCGGTACGGCGCCAGCCCACCCGAGGTACCCGGTCCGCTCATCCGGCCCAGGCACGCCGAATAGGTGACGACCCGACCCCAGCGCCGCTCGACCATGCCGGGCACGAAGGCCGCGAGCGCCGCAAAGGTGCCGTCCAGGTTGATCCCGAGCACCCGGCGCCACTCGTCGTCGGAGGTCCGCAGCGTCTTGGCGGTGCGCTCGCTCATCACCCCGGCCGCGGTGACCAGCACATCCACCGGGCCGAGCTCACCGGCGAGGGCGCGAACGGCCGCGGTGTCGGCCACATCGACCACCCGGCCGTCCGCGTCGAGCCCCTGCCCGACCAGAACGTCGACGGCCGCCTGCAGTCGGTGGGGGTCACGACCGGCCAGGACGACCTTGGCCCCAAGCCGGCCCAGTCCACCGGCCACCTCGAGCCCGATCCCGCGGCTGCCCCCGGTCACCACGGCCACCCTGTCCGCCAGCACTCCCATGCCGATGAGGGTGGCCCGGGACGCCGCCACGCGCCACTCCGGCGGCCGGCTCAGGGCTTCTTACCGGTGCGTCCCCGCATGAGTCGACGGTCCAGCGCAGGAGGCAGCGGGGCATCGGTGGCGACGGCGTCGAGCAGCGCGACGGTCGACGCCACGTCGTTCATCCGACGAAACCACCGGGTCGTCCCACCCGTCCGGACCACGACGATGTTGCCCTGCCCGCACGGGCCGAGGCAGTCGGTGACCTCGTAGCGGACCCCGGCCGCGGCGGCGCCTGCCCGGGCCGCCCGCTCCAGCGCCTTGTGGTCGACACCAGGATGCTTCTTGGAGGTGCCGCAGCAGCAGCCGCGGCAGACCCAGACCTTGTCCCGCTTCGGGGCTTTCCTCGACGTTGCCACGACGCGGCCCTACCCCACCGGGCGGGCTTCAGCCCAGGAGGCACCCGGCGCGAGTAACCTCACAGACCGGCAGAGCAGCCAGCGATCACATCTTTAAAGGCGGCGTTCCAGCGTGTCCACGCAACCCGGCCAGCAGACCGACTTCGGTGCCAACGAGTGGCTCGTCTATGAGATCCACCAGCAGTACCTCAGGGACCCCGGCAGCGTGTCGGCGCAGTGGCGGGAGTTCCTGTCGGACTACTCGCCCGGCGCTGGGCCGGCCAACGGCGCCCCGAGCAGCTCGAACGGCGCCCCTGCCGGGGCGCTCACCGAAGCCGTCGACCGGGCCGCCCCGTCGACCGTCGAGCCTGCCGCCTCGGCCACCGTCGCCGCCCCGTCACCGCCGCCGCCAGCGGCCCCGCCAGCAGCGGCCCCGCCCGCAACGCCCGCCACTGCGGCCGAGCCGGCCTCGCCCGCGACCACCGCCCTCAAGGGAGCGGCCGCCCTCGTGGTGGTCAACATGGAGGCCTCGCTCACGGTCCCGACCGCCACCAGCGTGCGAGCTGTCCCCGCCAAGTTGCTCGCCGACAACCGCACCGTCATCAACAATCACCTGCGGCGGGCCCGCGGGGGCAAGGTGTCGTTCACCCACCTGATCGGCTTCGCGCTGGTCAAGGCCCTGGCTGCCGTGCCGGTGCTCAACCGTGCCTTCGGGCACGACGAGGCCGGTAAGCCGATCGTGCTCACGCCTCACGACGTCGGGCTCGGACTCGCGATCGACCTGCAGAACGCCAACGGCACCCGGTCGCTGGTGGTCGCCGCGATCAAGCGGGCCGACTCGCTCGACTTCGCCGGTTTCCTGGCCGCCTACGAGGACATCGTGCGCCGGGCCCGGTCCGGCAAGCTCACACCTGCCGACTTTCAGGGCACGACGATCAGCCTGACCAACCCGGGCGGCATCGGCACCGTGCACTCGGTCCCCCGCCTGATGCAGGGCTCCGGGGCGATCATCGGCGTCGGCGCGATGGAATACCCCGCGCAGTTCGCCGGCGCGTCCGAGGAAACCCTCGCCCAGCTCGCCATCTCCAAGACGATCACCCTCACCTCGACGTACGACCATCGCGTCATTCAGGGCGCCCAGTCCGGTGAGTTCCTGCGCCGGATGCACGAGCTGCTGCTGGGGGCCGACGGCTTCTACGACGAGGTCTTCGCCAGTCTGCACATCCCCTACGAGCCGGTGCGCTGGGTCGCCGACGTCCAGAGCACGCACGAGGGCGATCTCGACAAGGCCACCCGGGTCATGGAGCTCATCCATGCCTACCGGGTGCGTGGGCACCTGATGGCCGACACCGACCCGCTTGCGTTCAAGGTCCGCACCCACCCCGATCTCGATGTCGTCAACCACGGCCTGACGCTGTGGGACCTCGACCGCGAGTTCCCGGTCGGCGGCTTCGCCGGTCAGCGCGTGATGAAGCTGCGCGACGTCCTCGGCGTCCTGCGCGACAGCTACTGCCGCGTCGTCGGCATCGAGTACATGCATATCCAGGACCCCGGCCAGCGCAGCTGGATCCAGGACCGGGTGGAGAAAAAAGCCGAGAAGCCCGACCGCGACCTGCAGCTGCACGTGCTCAAGCGGCTCAACGCCGCCGAGGCATTCGAGAGCTTCCTGCAGACCAAGTTCGTCGGGCAGAAGCGGTTCTCCCTCGAAGGCGGCGAGTCGGTCATCGCGATGCTCGACGCCGTGCTGACCGGGGCCGCCGACAACGACCTCGACGAGGTCGTCATCGGCATGGCCCACCGCGGCCGCCTCAACGTGCTGGCCAACATTGTCGGCAAGAGCTATAGCCAGATCTTCCGAGAGTTCGAGGGCAATCTCGACCCGCGCAGCGTGCAGGGCTCCGGCGACGTGAAGTACCACCTCGGTGCCGAAGGGGTCTTCACCTCCTCCCGTGGCGCGACCACCCGGGTGACCCTGACGTCCAACCCCTCGCACCTGGAGGCGGTCAACCCGGTGCTCGAGGGCATCGTGCGGGCCAAGCAGGACCTGATCGACAAGGGCGAGACCGGTTACACGGTGCTGCCCGTCCTGCTGCACGGCGACGCCGCCTTCGCCGGCCAGGGCGTCGTGGCCGAGACGCTGCAGATGGGCCAGCTGCGTGGCTACCGCACCGGCGGCACCGTGCACATCGTCATCAACAACCAGGTCGGCTTCACCACGGCGCCGGAGTACAGCCGCTCCTCGACGTACTCGACCGATGTCGCACGGACCGTGCAGGCCCCGATCTTCCACGTCAACGGCGACGACCCCGAAGCTTGCGTGCGCGTCGCGCAACTTGCCTTCGACTTCCGTCAGGACTTCAAAAAAGACGTCGTCATCGACCTCGTCTGCTACCGCCGGCGCGGGCACAACGAAGGCGACGATCCTTCGATGACCCAGCCGCTGATGTACGACGTGATCGATGGCAAGCGCTCGGTCCGCAAGACCTATACCGAGCAGCTCATCGGCCGCGGCGACATCACCCTGGACGAGGCCGAGGAGGCGCTGAAGGACTACCAGGCGCAGCTCGAACGGGTCTTCGCCGAGACGCGGGACGCCTCGACGGGCGCTGCCGCCGCGCCGGAGATGCCCGAGGCGCCGGCGCTGTCGACCGTCGACACCGCCGTCGAGCAGTCGGTGCTGGACCGCATCGGCCAGGCGCACATCGAGTTGCCCGAGGGATTCACCCCACATCCCAAGCTGGCGCCGCTGTTCCAGCGCCGCGCCACGATGGTGACCGAGGGCGGGATCGATTGGGGCATGGGCGAGTTGCTCGCGTTCGGCTCGCTCCTGCTGGCCGGCACGCCGGTCCGGTTGGCCGGTCAGGACTCCCGCCGCGGCACGTTCGTGCAGCGACACGCCACGATCTTCGACCGGGTCACCGGCGCCGAGCACACCCCGCTCAAACACCTCGGCCCGTCCGCCGCGCCGTTCCTCATTTACGACTCGCTGCTGTCGGAATACGCCTGCCTGGGTTTCGAGTACGGCTACTCCGTGGCCCGGCCCGAGGCCCTGGTCCTGTGGGAGGCGCAGTTCGGCGACTTCGTCAACGGGGCGATGACCGTCATCGACGAGTTCATCTCGACCGGCGAGGCCAAATGGGGCCAGCGCAGCGGCGTGACGTTGCTGCTGCCGCACGGCTACGAGGGGCAGGGGCCGGACCACTCCTCGACCCGGATCGAGCGTTTCCTGCAGGCCTGTGCCGAGGACAACATGACCGTTGCCTACCCGACCACGCCGGCGCAGCACTTCCACCTGCTGCGCGCGCAGGCGTTGTCGGGGGCCAACCGACCGCTGGTCGTCGTCACCCCCAAGTCGATGCTGCGCCTCAAGGCAGCCGCGTCGTCGCCGGCCGATTTCACCACCGGCCGGTGGCAGCCGGTGGTCGCCGACCCCTCGCAACTCGATCCGGCGGGCGTCACGCGCGTCGCCCTGTGCGCAGGCAAGGTCTTCTACGACCTTGCGGCTGCGCGGGCGAAGTCCGGCGACACCTCCGTGGCGCTCGTGCGCGTCGAGCAGCTCTACCCGGTGCCCGGTGAGGAGATCAGCGACGTCCTGGCCGGCTACCCGCACGCGACCGACGTCATATGGGTGCAGGAGGAGCCGGCCAACATGGGCGCCTGGTCGCACATGGCGCTGAACCTGCCGGACTACCTCTCAGACCAGACCCGGCTGCGCCGCATCTCCCGTCGCGCGTCAGCCTCCCCTGCCGCCGGTTCGAGCAAGGTGCACGAGGCTGAGCAGGCGGCGCTCGTGCAGGCCGTCTTCGAGCGATAGCCGTGTACTTCACCGACCGTGGTCTCGAGGAGCTCGTCGAGCGGCGCGGCGAGGAGCAGGTCAGCCTGGCCTGGCTGGCCGAGCGGCTCAAGGATTTTGTCGACGCCAACCCCGAGTTCGAGGTGCCGGTCGAGCGGCTCGCGACCTGGTTGGCACGCCTGGCCGACGACGACTAGGAAAACG
>JAYTOZ010000113.1:0-2012 GCA_043747515.1 Frankiales bacterium
GCTCGGGGTCCGCCCCCTCGATGAGGCCCGCGAAGTCCTCGAGCACCTGCGCCCCACCCAGGTGGTTGCCCAGGCGCACGAGCAGCTCGCCCTGCTCGCGGCGCAACGTGACCGGGTGGCTCGGCAGCAGCAGCGACAGCTCGGTCGCCCACAGCCGGGTCCGCGCCGACTCCAACGAGCGTTCCTGCCGGGTGGTCAGGACCCGCACGTTGGTGAGCAGCCTCGTCAGCAGGTCGACGACCGGCAGCGCAGGCACGCCCTCGGGCGCGCGAGCCAGCCGGCCACCGGCGAACGGATCGACGACGACGTGCTGCCCGGCGGGGTCGCCGATCCCGACGACCACGTGCCCCGGCAAGCCCATCGCGTACGCCGGGACGCCCGCTCGCTGGGCGACCTCGACCCACACCACCGACAGCAGGATCGGCAGCCCCCGGCCACGGCGCAGCACCTCATGCAGCAGCGAGGACCGGACATCGTCGTAGTCCTCGGCGAAGCCGGCGAATCCCGCCTGCTCACCGAGCACGACGCGCAGCGCCTCGGCGGCGTGCTCGAGGGAGCCGCCGACGAGCGGTCGGACCTGGGCGGCGAGCGCGTCGAGGACCGCGAGCGAGCTGTCGACGTCGAGGTCCGGCTCGACCTCGGCGCCGACCAGCAGGCAGGCCGTCGCGAGTTGGACCGGCTGGCCCCGGACCACCCGGGCGAACCGTTCGCGGGACGCCCCGCTCACGACGGGCGCCGCTCCGGGGGCGGTCCGATCCGGCGGGCTGCAACCACCGTCGCCGCGTCGATCGTGACCACCACGTCGTCGCGCCGGCGTAGCGTGACGACGCCGTCCACCCAGCTCAGCAACTCGCCGAGGACGTCGCCGTGACCCCCCTCGACGAGCTTGCGGCGCAGGGAGATGCGCATCCCGCTGTCGCCCGGTCCGACCTCCAGCGCGTAGCGCCCCCCGGGTGGCTGCTGACTGGTCATGACTGGGAGACTAGAGCCGAAGCCGACCCCTGAGAGGAACCCCCGTGACCTACGTCATCGCCGAGCCCTGCGTCGACGTGAAAGACAAGGCCTGCATCGAGGAGTGCCCCGTCGACTGCATCTACGAGGGCAAACGCTCGCTCTACATTCACCCCGACGAGTGCGTCGACTGCGGCGCCTGCGAGCCGGTCTGCCCGGTCGAGGCGATCTTCTACGAGGACGACACCCCGGCGAAGTGGAAGGACTACTACCGGGCCAACGTCGACTTCTTCACCGAGACGACCAGCATCGGCAGCCCCGGTGGCGCCAGCAAGATCGGGCCGGTTGATGTGGATCACCCCGTCGTGATGGCCTTTCCCGAGGGCAAGAACCTTGAGGGCCTGACCGCCGAGAGCCAGTAGGCCCGTGCGCGGCCAGGGGTGGGCGCGGCGGGCGGCCCTACCCGAGTTTCCCTGGGACCGCCTTGCCCCGTACGCCGGGACAGCGCGCAACCACCCCGGCGGGCTGATCGACCTGTCGATCGGTACGCCGGTCGATCCGACGCCCGAGCTGGTCCAGGCCGCGCTGCGGGCCGCTGCCGATGCCCCCGGCTACCCGCTGACGATCGGCACCCCGGCGCTGCGCGAGGCGGTCGTCCGGTGGTGCGCGCATCGGCTCGGCGCCGAGGTCACTGCGGCCAACGTCGTGCCCAGCATCGGCAGCAAGGAGCTGGTCTCGCTGCTGCCGTCGTTACTCGGGCTGCCCGCCGGTTCGCAGGTGCTGCTGCCCCGGCTGGCGTATCCGACCTACGACGTCGGGGCGCGCCTGGCCGGCTGCGTGCCGGTGCCGACCGATGACCCGACCGCCCACAACCCGGCCGACGTGGGACTGGTATGGCTGAACTCCCCGGGCAACCCGACCGGCGAGGTGCTGAGCCCGGACCGGCTGGCTGCTGTCGTCGCCTGGGGCCGCGAGCACGACGTGCTGGTGGCCAGCGACGAGTGCTACCTCGAGCTCGGCTGGGACGCCGAACCGGTGTCGGTGCTGCACCCATCGGTCTG
>JAYTOZ010000114.1:0-13006 GCA_043747515.1 Frankiales bacterium
GCGCCTGCGCGCAGCGTGTCACCGACTGGCACGACCGGCGCCCGGGCGAGCGGCGACGGGCCGGCGGTGCTGCGGTCGCTGCGCGCGGCGTACCGGCGGTGCCTGCTCGTCCTCGCGGCCCGCGACCTGTCCGGCGTCGCCGCCGTCGAGGACGTCGCGGGCGAGCTCGCCGACCTCGCGGCGGCGACGCTGTCGGCTGGGCTCGCCGTCGCGCTGGCCGGCCTGCCCGATGGCGCCGAGCCGTGCCGGCTGGCCGTCATCGGCATGGGCAAGTGCGGTGGCCGGGAGCTCAACTACGTCAGTGACGTCGATGTCGTGTACGTCGCCGAAGCCGTTGACGGTGGCGACGAGGTGAAGGCGCTGCAGACCGCGACCGCGCTGGCCAGCGCGATGATGCGGGTGTGCGGTGAGGTTGCCTGGCCCGTCGACGCGGCGCTGCGACCCGAGGGCAGGAGCGGCCCGCTGGTCCGCACCCTCGCCAGCCACGAGGCCTACTACGGCCGGTGGGCCAAGACCTGGGAGTTCCAGGCACTGCTCAAGGCACGGCCCGTGGCCGGAGACCTCGAACTCGGCAGGCAGTACGTCGAGACGGTGGCACCCCTGGTCTGGCAGGCAGGCCACCGGCCGGGTTTCGTCGAGGACGTGCAGGCGATGCGACGGCGGGTCGAGGCCACGCTGCGCGGCGACACCGCGGGGCGCGAGGTCAAGCTTGGTCCCGGGGGGCTGCGCGACGTCGAGTTCGCCGTACAGCTCCTGCAACTGGTCCACGGCCGCGCCGACCCGACGCTGCGCAGTGGGACGACCTTGGTGGCGCTCGAGCAGCTCGCGGCGGGTGGCTACGTCGGCCGGGAGGATGCCCGGCACCTCGCCGAGGCCTACCGGTGGCTGCGGACGGTCGAGCACCGGCTGCAGCTCCACCGGCTCCGGCGTACCCATCTGCTCCCGGCCGACGCCGACGAGGTAGGCATCCTGCGGGTCGCCAGGGCCTGCGGCTACCGCTCGTCGGGGTCCGAGCCGGCCGTGACGACGTTCCGTCGGGAGCGGGCCGGCTACGTCCGAGAGGTGCGGCGGCTGCACGAGAAGCTTTTCTACCGACCGCTTCTGGCTGCGGTGGCGCGGCTCCCCGCGGCCGAGGCACGGCTCACCTCCGAGGCGGCCAAGGCCCGGCTCGAGGCACTCGGCTTCACCGAACCGGCGACCGCCCTGCGTCATCTCGAGGCGCTCACCGAGGGGGTGTCGCGGCGGGCCGCGATCCAACAGACCCTGCTGCCGGCGATGCTCGGCTGGTTCGCCGACGCGGCGGACCCCGACGCCGGGCTGCTGTCGTTTCGGCAGGTGTCGGACGCACTTGGCACGACCCCGTGGTTTCTGCGGCTGCTGCGCGACGAAGGCAGCGCTGCGCAGCGGTTGGCCCGCCTGCTGGCCTCCTCCCGCTACGTCGCCGATCTGTTGGGCCGGGCGCCCGAAGCGGTCCGGATGTTGGCCTCCGACGACGAGCTCGTGCCGCGGGAGTCACTCACGCCGGCGTTCCTGGCTGTCGCCAGACGGCGCGACGACTGGGAGGCGTCGGTCGCTGCCGTCCGCGGGTTGCGGCGGCAGGAGCTGCTCCGGATCGCCTGCGCCGACGTGCTCGGCCGGCTCGACGGGCCCGCGGTCGGCCGGGCGCTCAGCGAGGTCGCGGGGGCGACGGTTGCGGCGGCCCTCGAGGTCGCTACCCGCAAGATCGAAGCTGAACGTCGGGCGCCGATGCCGGTGCGGCTGGCCGTGATTGCGATGGGCCGGCTCGGCGGCGGCGAGCAGGGCTACGGCTCCGACGCTGACGTCTTGTTCGTCCACCAGGCCGATCCCGGTGTGGCCGAGTCCGAGGCCGCCTCGGTCGCCCACGACGTCGCCAACGAAATGCGCCGGCTGCTGGCGCTGCCGGCGCCGGACCCGCCGCTGCTGGTCGACGCTGATCTGCGGCCGGAGGGCCGGCAGGGCCCGCTCACCCGGAGCCTGACGTCCTACGCCGCCTACTACGACCGTTGGTCGCACATCTGGGAGGCGCAGGCGCTGCTGCGGGCCGCGCCGCTGGCGGGGGACGCCGATGTCACCGCACGATTTCTGGCGGCTGTCGACCCGGTGCGCTATCCGCCGGGCGGCCTGACCGACGAGCAGGTCACCGAGATCCGCCGGATCAAGGCCCGGGTCGAGCTCGAGCGACTGCCCCGCGGAGGCGATCCGTCGCTCGCGCTCAAGCTCGGCAAGGGTGGGCTCGCCGACGTCGAGTGGACCGCCCAACTGCTGCAGCTGCGGCATGGTCACGACGTCCTCGGGTTACGGACACCGTCGACGCTGCCCGCGCTGAAGGCGGCGGTCGCTGCCGGGCTGCTCGACGCCACCGATGCCGCCGTCCTGTCCGACACCTGGACGCTCACCGCGGCGGTCCGCAACGCGCTGCTCCTGGCGCGCGGCCGGGCGGCGACCGCGTTGCCGTCAAGCGGCCCTGAGCTGGCCGGCGTGGCCCGCGCCCTCGGTTACCCTGCCGGTGCCCAGGGCGATTTCCTGGACGACTACCGCCGGGCAACCCGGCGGGCACGGCTCGTCGTCGAGAGGGTGTTCTACGCATGAGTCAGGTCCGCAACGTGCCGGTCGCCGAGACCAACTTCCTGCTGCGTTCCTACGGGGAGGGTCCTGGGGTCCCGGTCCTGCTCCTCCATGGTGTGCCCGAGACCTCCAGCTGCTGGCGCGATGTCGCCCCACAGCTGGCCGTTGGCCGCCGGGTGCTGTGCCCCGACCTGCCAGGGCTCGGGGGTTCGACCTACACCGGCCCGTACGACGTGCCGGCGCTCGTCACCCAACTCGCCGCCCTCGTCGAAGCCGAGGTCCCTGGCGGCCGGGTCGACGTCGTGGGACACGACTGGGGTGGCTCGCTCGCGCTCGGTCTGACCGGCCGGCGCCCGGAGCTGGTGCGCCGGCTCTGCGTCGCGAACGCGCCGTATCGCGAGGTGCCGCTGCTGCGGGCTGCCCACATCTCGTTCTTCGCCCTGCCGCTTGCACCCGAGCTGCTGTTCCGGCTGGGCGGCCACCGGGTCGTCGACGCGATGCTCGAGTTGGCCTGGAAGGCCCCGACCAGGCTCGAACCCGAGGTCCGGGCGGAGTACGCCGCGGCCTATACCGACCCGACGCGGGTGAAGGCCATGCTCGGCTACTACCGGGCCACAGCCCGGCCGAAGCTGCGCCAGGCCCTGACCCGGTCCAGAACCCCAGGCAGCCCCCGGGTCACCGCGGAGCGGATGCTGGTGCTGTGGGGAGCCGCCGATCCGGTGCTGCCGGTCTCGGTCGGCGAGTCCGTGGTCCGCGACCTCGGGCCGTCGTGTGCGATGGTCACCGTGCCCGGCGCCGGCCACTTCGTCATCGAGGAGGCGCCCGGCGTCGTCACCGCGACCCTGCTCGATTTCCTGACCTAGGAGACGCGCCGCCAGAGCTCGGCCCGGGTGGTCCCGCTACCGCCGACCCAGACGGGTGTGAAGTGCTGCAGCGCGTAGCGCCGGGTCGGCGAGCTCCACTCGGGCAGCTGGCCCGGCGTCCGACGCAACAGCAACCAGTCCGCCTGCCCCAACTGGCCGACCGTCTCGCGTTGCCATCGGTCGTCGGCCAGGAACCCGGCCGGGTAGAAGCTGCGACCCACCGGCCAGTTCGTGTTGTAGGTGAGCGCGACGCCTCGACCATCGATCCAAGCGGGGCAGCGCCGGCTCGGAGTGATGAACACGTCGGCGGCGATGGCCCGACTGACCGTGTCGTAATAGACGCAACTGCCGGCAGGCACCGAACGCCCTGCCCGTTGCAGATCTGGCTGGCCGCGCCATCGCACGTCGGCTGCGACGGCGCCGATCCCGAACGCGGCCAGGAGACCCACGAGGGCCACGCCGTTGGCCCGGGCGATCCAGCGATGAGCACTCACCCCGGCCGCGAAGCGGCTGCCGACCATCGCCATCGACGGCGCGAGAAGAGCCCCGTAGTGGGGAAAGTAGGAAGGGGACCGGGCGAACGCGACACCACCGAGCACCCCCACCAGCAGCCACAAGGTGAGCGGTGAGGCCGGTTGGCGCCGGGTCCAGACAAAGGCCGAGCCGGCCAGGAGCGTCAGCAGCAGCAGGCCGACGGCGAGCGGCACCAGCCGCAGGCCCGTCATGCCCACGACGCGAGACGCACCGTTGGCGGTCGCGTCGAGCGGTCGCGACAGCTGGGTGACGACGACGTCGTGCCAGAAGGCTTTCGGGGCAACCAGGCCGAACGGCAGGAAGAACGCCACGCCGCCACCGGCCAGCCCCAGGGCAAACGGCAGCACGAGGCGCGGCTGCCTGCGCAGGACCAGCCACAGGCAGACGGCAACGATGTAGACGCCGGCAAAGAGCTTGACGCCGATCGCGCCCGCGATCAGCACGCCCGCCACGGCCGCCCTGGTGCGGGTCACGGGCGATGCCTTGAGCAGCACCGAGATCGCCAGCAGGCAGCCAAGACTGACCAGCGGCTCGAGCAGCACCGTCTGCTCGGCGATGACCGCGTCGGGCATCACCGCGTACAGCGCAGCCGCGGCGACGGCGGCAACGCGACGTCGGTCCGCACGGGCCGGCAGGCGGAGCGCCAGGCGGTAGACCAGGAACAGGTTCGCCACGGCGACGGCCACCATGGCGACCCGGGCCGAGGCCATGCCGACGTTGTCGCCGAAGACCGCGCCGACCGAGGCGAACGGGAGGAGCAGCACCGCGGTGACCGGCGGGTGCACGATGGTGAAGTCGCGATAGGGCAGTGCTCCGTGCAGGAGCAACCTTGCGGCGCCGTAGTAGACGCCGTCGTCGTACTCCATGACCCCCAGCAGCGTGTGCGCCTGGATCCAAGGGTAGACACGCACGGCGATGGCGATCAGGGCCACCAGGGCCAGGGCCAGTGCGACGCGTCGCCTGTCGCGACCGCGCGACAGGCCGGTCGAGTCCTCGACGGAAGGCGCCAGCACGTGGCCGCCTGCCCTCGTCACGACGTGACGTTACCCGACGAAGGGGAGCAGGCGGCCCACGCGCAGGGCGGTGCCGATCGACTACGCGTTCGCGCCGGGACCACCGTCGCCGGGGCCACGGTCGAAGCCGCCGCCCGGCATCATGCCGGGACGACCGGGGCTGCCGGTGCCGATCCTGCTCGCGGTCAGTGTCGTGCCGTCCCCGGCCACCTTGCCGCCAGCCCGGATGAAGACCCCGACCTTGACCTCGGCTGCAGTGCCGGCTGCACCGTCCTTCTGGTACGTCGTGGCGCTGCTGGTCGTCACCGTGCGGGTGAAGCCGGCGGGGTCGGTCAGCGTGATCGTGGCGCCGTCGACCTTGCCGACCCAGCCCTCGACGTGGGCCGGCAGCACGACGATCTCCTGCGCGACCGGCTTGGCAGCGGCCGGGTCGACGAGCCGCACCCCGATGATCTCGCCGGCGGCGAGCACTGACCTGGTGGCCTTGGTTCGACCGTCGGTATAGATGGTCGAGCCGGTGAGGGTGATCGTCTGGCTGCCTCGCGGCGTGTCAACCGTGACGGTGTCGCCGGCGACGGACGTGACGAGACCGCCGCGACCACCGGGCCCGTGCTCGTGCCCGTGCCCGTGCCCGTGCCCGCGTCCCGGACCGTGCCGGCCGTCGCCGTCCGGGTCGGTCCTCGGGGCGACCGCGCCTGACTTCGACGGCGTCGGGCTGCTGCTGGCGGCCGACGCGAGGCCGGTGACGCCGAGGGCCAGGCCGGCGACGACGCCGGCGGCTCCGGTGGCGATGGCGATTCGCCGGCGCGGGCGGGCCGGGTTGGAGATCAGGTCGGTCGGGCTGGTCATCGTGCTCCTCAGGGTCGGGGTGGGGTCCTGCTCGTCCAGCGTCGCCCCGAGACCTGGCAGCAGCCTGTGAATGCCCTGGAAGCCCGCTGCCGGACCCGGCGTACCGGTCATGGGACGCTGCGCCGATGAAGCAGATCGCGCACTGGATCGACGGCAAGGCCTACGACGGCACGGGGGAGCGGCTCGGCGATGTCTACGACCCGGCGACCGGCCGGGTATCCGGGACGGTGGCCCTGGCGTCCCCGGCCGACGTCGTCGCCGCAGTTGCCTCCGCTCAGGCGGCCTTCGACGGCTGGCGCGCCACCTCGCTGGCCAAGCGCACCTCGGTGCTCTTCGCCTTCCGTGAACTGCTCAATGCGCGCAAGGGCGAGGTCGCGGCCCTCATCACCGACGAGCACGGCAAGGTGCTCTCCGACGCGCTCGGCGAGGTCACCCGCGGCCTCGAGGTCGTCGAGTTCGCATGCGGGATCGCCCATCTGCTGAAGGGAGGCTTCTCCGAAGGCGTATCCGGCGGCGTCGACGTGTTCTCGATCCGGCAGCCGCTCGGGGTGGTCGGGGTCATCTCACCGTTCAACTTCCCAGCCATGGTGCCGATGTGGTTCTTCCCGGTCGCGATCGCCGCCGGCAACTGTGTCGTGCTCAAGCCCAGCGAGAAGGACCCGTCTGCGGCGATCTTGCTCGCTGAGCTCTGGGCCGAGGCCGGCCTGCCGCCAGGTGTGTTCACAGTGCTCCACGGCGACAAGGTCGCTGTCGACGGCCTGCTGACCCACCCGGACGTCAAGGCGATCTCGTTCGTCGGCTCCACCCCGATCGCGCGCTACGTCTATGAGACCGGCACCGCGCATGGCAAGCGGGTCCAGGCCCTCGGCGGCGCGAAGAACCACATGGTCGTGCTACCCGATGCCGACCTCGATCTTGCCGCTGACGCCGCCGTCAACGCCGGTTTCGGCTCGGCCGGCGAGCGCTGTATGGCGATCTCGGCCCTGGTCGTCGTGGAGCCGGTCGCTGACGCGCTCGTCGCAAAGATCGTCGAGCGGATGGCCCAGCTCACCACTGGGGACGGCCGAGACGGCGCCGACATGGGTCCGCTCGTCAGCGGACCGCACCGCGACAAGGTTGTGTCCTACGTCGAGGCCGGGGTCGCTGCCGGCGCCGAGCTGGTCGTCGACGGCCGGGCCACAGTGCCTGCGGGAGAGGGTTTCTGGCTTGGCCCGACCCTGTTCGACAAGGTCGACACGAGCATGAGCATCTACGCCGAGGAGATCTTCGGCCCGGTCCTGTCGGTGCTCCGCGTCACGTCGTACGACGAGGCACTGGCCATGGTCAACGAGCACCCGTACGGCAACGGGACGGCCCTGTTCACCCACGACGGCGGTGCGGCCCGCCGCTTCCAGTTCGAGGTGCAGGTCGGGATGGTCGGCATCAACGTCCCGATCCCGGTCCCGATGGCCTACTACTCCTTCGGTGGCTGGAAGAGCTCGCTGTTCGGCGACAGCCACGCACACGGGACCGAGGGCGTGCACTTCTTCACCCGCGGCAAGGTCGTCACCCAGCGCTGGCCCGACCCCAGCCACGGCGGACTGGACCTGGGCTTCCCGCAGAGCTGACGACCTTGCGCCGGCGCTCACGACGGCTGCGGCGCCGCGCTAGCGTCCCGGCATGGACATCATCTACCCGCCCGAGGCGGAGGCGTTCCGGACCCGCGTGAAGGCCTTTCTCGTCGAGCAGTTGCCGGTGGGCTGGGGCGGCATCGGCGCCTTGCCCGAGGCCGAGCGCGAGGCTTTCCGCGAGTCCTGGCGCACGACCCTGGCCGACCATCAGATGCTCGCGGTGTCCTGGCCCACCGAGTACGGCGGGGCAGGGCTCTCCCACGTCGAGCAGGTGGTGCTCGCCGAGGAATTCGCCAAGTCCGGCGCGCCGCAAGGCAGCGAGAACGACACGTTCGGCATCGGCATGCTGGGCAACACCCTGATCAAGATGGGCACCGAGGCGCAGAAGCAGCACTATCTGCCGCGGATCCTGTCCGGCGAGCAGCGCTGGTGCCAGGGCTACTCCGAGCCCGAGGCGGGGTCGGACCTCGCCGGCATCCGCACCTCGGCGGTGCTCGACGGGGACCAGTGGGTGATCAACGGCCAGAAGACCTGGACCTCGGCCGGTCATCTGGCCGACCACATCTTCGTGCTCGCCCGGACCGACGCAGGAGCCCCGAAGCACAAGGGCATCTCGTTTCTGCTCGTGCCGATGGACCAGCCGGGCGTCGAGGTGCGGCCGATCACCAACATGGCCGGCTACGCCTTGTTCAACGAAGTGTTCTTCACCGACGCGCGCACCGGGGCGCAGGAGGTCGTCGGCGCTGTGAACGACGGCTGGCGGACCGCGATGGCGCTGCTGGGCTTCGAGCGCGGCGTCACCGCGACGACCGACGCGATCCGCTTCCGGGGTGATCTCGACCGGCTTATCGCCCTGGCCCGCGAGCGCGGTCTCACCACTGACCCCAGGCTCCGCGAGCGGTTGGCCTGGTGCCACGGCCGGGTCGAGGTGATGCGCTTTCGGGGCTATCAGGCCCTCACCCGGTCGCTGTCGGGCCAGCCCCTCGGCCCCGAGTCCGCGATCAGCAAGATCATCTGGTCGGAGTACTTCCAGGCCTACACCGAGCTGGCCATGGAGATCCTCGGCCCGGAGGCCCTCGCCGCCACCGGCCAGCCGACCGGCGGGATGCTCCAGATGCCCGAGGCCGGCACGGAGAACTCCGCGCTCTCCTGGGTCGAGACGTTCCTCGCGGCCCGGGCCGGCACGATCTACGCCGGCAGCTCACAGATCCAGCGCAACATCATCGGTGAGCAGTTGCTCGGCCTGCCCAAGGAACCGCGCCTGGACAGCGGCCCGTTCCGCGAGCTCGCCAGCAGGAGGGGCTGAGATGGACTTCGCCTTCAGCAGTGAACAGGACGAGTTCCGGACCTCGCTGCGCCGATTCCTCTCCGACAAGAGTCCGCTGTCGCAGGTGCGGGCGAGCAGTGCCACCGAGCTCGGCTACGACGCCGCGCTGTGGCGGCAGATGAGCGACCAGCTCGGCCTGCCCGGGCTGCACCTGCCCGAGGAGTACGGCGGCTCCGGGACCGGTCTGCTCGAGCCGGCCGTGGTGCTCGAGGAGACCGGCCGGGCGCTCACCAGTTCGCCGTACACCGCGGGGCTGCTCGCCTCGCTGGCCGTCCTGCGCCTCGGCAGCGAGCAGGTGCAGCAGGACCTGCTGCCGGGGATCGCCATCGGCGAGACGGTCGCCACCCTGGCAATGACCGAGCTGGCCAGCCCCACCGGTGCGAGTGGGCTGCAGACAACCGCGTCCTCCCGCGGTGACGGCGTCACCCTGACCGGCACCAAGCTGCTGGTCGAGCACGGGCACAGCGCCGACGTCCTGCTGGTCAGCGCGACGTACGAGGGCGAGGCGGCCCTGTACGTCGTGCAGGGCCACGCCCCCGGATTGACCCGCACCCGGCAAAACGCCCTGGACCTCACCCGTCCGGTCGCCGAGGTGCGGCTCGAGGGCACGCCGGCCGTGCCACTCGGGCAGCCGGGCGGGCTCGAGGGGCTGGTCGACCTGGCCTGTGCGCTGCTGGCCAGTGAGATGGTCGGTGGCATCGAGGCGTGCCTGGCCATGGCGACGGCCTACGCCAAGACCCGGCTGCAGTTCAACCGGCCGATCGGGTCTTTCCAGGCGGTCAAGCACCGGTTGGCCGAGATGGTCGTCGGGCTGGACGGTGCTCGGGCCGCCGCGATGTACGCCGTGCACGTCGCCGATGCCGGCGGCTGCGAGCTCGAGTCGGTCGCCCCGCTCGCCAAGGCCGAGGCGTCGGACGCCTACACCTTTGCCGCGGGCTGGAACATCCAGCTGCTCGGCGGCATCGGCTTCACCTGGGAGCAGGACGCCCACCTGTATTTCCGCCGCGCCTGGACCGACAGCGCGCTCTACGGCAGCCCGGCCGCGCAGCGCGCCCGCCTCGCCGACCGGATCGGCCTGTAGTGCCGCTGTTCAGCTTCGAGGGCAAGGTGCCCACCGTCGACCCGACCGCCTTCATCGCGCCGACGGCGACCCTCGTCGGCGACGTCACCGTCGAGGCGCACGCCTCGATCTGGTACGGCGCGGTGCTGCGTGCCGACTTCGGGCCGATCGTCGTGCGCGAGGGGGCCAACGTGCAGGACGGCTCGGTGCTGCACGGCGGTGACGACCCGGTGACCGAGATCGGCCCCGGGGCGACGATCGGTCACCTGTGCGTGGTGCACGGCGCGGTGATCGGGGCCGAGGCCGTCGTCGGCAACGGCGCAACGGTGCAGGACGGCGCCCGGATCGGCGCCCGCTGCCTGGTCGGCGCTGGCAGCCTGGTCACCCCCGGCACCGTGGTCCCGGACGGGATGCTGGTGCTGGGTTCCCCCGCGGCGGTCCGTGGCCCGCTCACCGACGGCGCCGCCTGGTGGGTCGAGAACAATCCCGAGGCCTACCGGGCGCTGGCCCGCCGGCACGCGAGCGGGATCGCACCAATCGCCGACTGACCGCGTCCGGTCAGACGAACCGGTCAGGCGCTGATCGCCTCGGCCTCGCCGGACCCGGCAAGGGTCCGCAGGACGGCCTCTACGGCGTCGCGTCGAGCCGTGAGGACGCGCTGCGCAAAGGCAGCCCGCTCGTCCCGGCGTACGACGGCATCGTCGTCCGGGTCTGCGCAGCCCGCTGCCGTGAGACCGGCCCGACCCAGGGCCTGCCGGAGGTCCTGTTCCGACGCGAGGAAGAGCTCGCGCGCTGCAGCCATCAGGGCGCGGCGGGCATCGTCGGCTTCGCCCAACGGCGGCCGAAAGGCACCGACGCGTTCGAGATGGCAGCGCACGGTGTTGCCGACGTCCAGCCCGCCGGCAGCCTCGAGCAGGCCCACCAGGCTCTGGACCGTGCCGGCGTGGTCGGCCGCGTCGAGCCGCTGCAACGCCTGGCGGAACCAGCGCTGCGCGCCCGGCAACGCATCAGCCAACTCGGGCAGGTCCTCGCTCACATCGCGAGCAGGTCCGAGAGCGCCCGATCGATCTGGGCGCTGTACGACGGGCCAAGGCCGAACAGCGAGGCGTGGCCGTGGACGTCCTCGATGATTCGAAGCTCGCTGCCTTTGATGAGCTCCTGCTCGGCGGCGCAGTCCGCAACCGGAAAGAACTGGTCGGTGCTGATGGGCATCACCAAGGTCTTCGCGGTGATGCGGCCGAGCGCCGCAGCCAGATCGCCCCCGGTGTGCCGGCTGACGTCCCCGTGCTGCCATTTCCACGCCATGCAGAGCAGGTCCGCCGGGTCCATCGGCCCGAAGTAACCCTCAAGGAAACCGATCCGGAAGTCCTCGGCCGAGCTGAAGCCCAGCGCCCGCCAGTGTTCGTCGGTCCAGAACGTGTTCGACATCAGCAGCAGGGCGAACGCCCGGGTGAGTCGCCGCAGGCCCACCTGCACATCGGCGGAGCGGGGGTAGCCGCCGTCGGCGTAGGCCGGGTCCGTGCGCAGGGCGTCGACGAACGTCTGGACGAACATCCGGCAGTGCTCGTAGCTGCGGGCGGTCCCGGCGAGGGGCGCGGCGCGTTGCACCCGGTCCGGAAAGCGCACCGCCCACTCATAGGTCTGCTGCGCACCCATCGAGCCACCGAAGACGAGGGCCAGCTGCTCCACGCCGAGCACTTCGCGCAGCAACCGCTCCTGCGCTACGACGTCGTCGCCGATCCGGACGCGCGGGAAACGGGGCCCGCCGTAGGGACCGTCGAGGGAGTGCGGTGATGTCCCGAGACCGCTGCCGATCTGGTTGACCAAGACGATGAAGTAGTTCGCGGGATCGAGCGCCCGGCCGGCGCCGACATAGGTGTCCCGCATAATGCCGTGGTTGCCGGAGAACCAGCTGGTCACCAGCACCGCGTTGTCCTTCGCCGCGTTGAGCTCGCCGAGGGTCTGGTAGGCGAGTTGGCAGCCGCGCAGCGTGGCCCCCTCCTCCAGCGCGAGGTCGCCGATGTCGGCGAGCTCGAACGCCCCGTGAACGTCGCTGGAGTAATACGGGTTACCGATCACCACGGCGCTCTCCTCGGGTCGGGTCAACGCCCACGTTTATGGCGATGCTGGCATGCCGCGGGTCGGTTGACAAGGACCGTCCCGGAAAACCGATGGGCCTGGGTGTTTCTGAGCGTTGCGGCAAAGTTACCGGTAGGTAGGCCTTGTGCTCCCGGCGTCAGGGGTGTTGTTTGCCGTCACGTCGGCCGCCTTGGACGACTGCCCGTCCGGCGCGCACTGGCTGGACGGACCTCCGTGCCGCCAGCCCGCGGCCTGGTCCCATGAGGTGCCCATGTCCAGCACTCAGGTCGAGTCCGGCGTTCCGGCCCAGACCCGCACCGAACCCGTTCAGCCGGCCATGCCGGCCGAGACAGCAGTCACGTCACTGCCGTCGCTTGCCAGTGGCATCCCGACCTCGGTCTTCGGCTTCGCCATCGTCATCACGATGCTCTCGCTCGCCAACACCGGGATCCTGGACACCAACGCGCTGTTCATCCCCGTCGCGATGGTGGTCGGCTTCGGGGCGATCGGGATCGGTGGCCTGTTCGAGATCCGAAACGGCGACTTGTTCGGGGGGACCTTCGGCATCGTCTACGCCGTTTTCCTGCTGTCGACGGGCATCGCGCTGAAGTTCTTCAGCCCACCGGCCACCGCGGACGCCAAGACGGCGAGTGCCTTCGGCGAGGCCCTCGGTTCGTACTTCCTGTTGTGGGCGCTCATCTCGGTCTTCTTCACGATCGCCGCGTTGCTCGTCAACAAGACCGCCACGATCGCCTTTGCGCTGCTCGCAACCGTCCTGCTCCTGGCCGGCCTCGCAAACGTGGTGGGTGGCAGTTCGGCGTCCGGTCTCACCAAGGCGGCCGGCTGGGCCGGCCTCGCCGACGGGGTCGCAGCCTTCTGGTTGGCCGGCGGCATCATGCTCAACACCCTGCACGGCCGCGACCTGATGCCGCTGGGCGCTCGCCGCGTTTCCTGAGTTGTACGCACTGATCCTTGAACCCGACGACAGGAGTTTGGCATGAAGGACGGCAAGTTTGTGTTGGATGCGCACACCGGGTTTTGGGATGCGTCGGCGGAGAATTGTAAGAATAAGTATGGCGAGGCGT